>NZ_JAMYSA010000069.1:0-34431 GCF_040321735.1 Mesorhizobium sp. M0293 | reverse complement strand
CGAGGTGCCGGCGCTGCTCCAGCGCCAGCGATGCAGCGGAAGAGGCTGCGGAGGGGGTCCCGCCGGGAGTGAGGCGCGCGATGTGGTAGTGCGCGACGGCGATCAGCGCCGGCAGGACCCTGTCATTGCCGGCCTGCGCCTCGGCGTATTCGGCGGCGATCATCTCCAGCACCGCTGCCAGTCTCGTCCACGCCGCGTGTTGCGGCAGGCCGTCGGCAAAGACCGGCCGGTCCAGCGGCAGCAGGCTGTGACTGGCGATTGCCGCGAGCGCGTCGTCGGCGACCGAGACGACGATCGCGTCGGTGCCGGGCCCGATCGAGAAGCCATGCACGATCATGCTCGGCACGAAGCTGACGGCGGGCGCCGAAAAGTCCCAGGACCGGTCTTCGATGCGGTAGGTGCCGGAGCCGCTGGTCCAGTAGGTGATCTGGCCCATCTGCGGGTGCTTGTGCGCTGCGACCTGACCAAGATGGATATTGCTGCGGGCAAGAACCGTCTCGACATGCAGGAAACCCACATCGAGCGGCCGCACCGGCTCGCCATAGACGAAGAAATCGGGGATGGAACTCTGGCTCATGGCGCCGGAAAAAGTCCAATCGTTTTGCCGTTCCGTCCATAACCGATCCATGCACGGGGCGCTAGGGTTGCTCCTCAAGAGGAGGAGCATCATGCGGTCAGAAGATTTCCGTACCGACAAGGGGCGCCCGTTCACCGGGGCCGAGTATCTGGAGAGCCTGCGCGACGGCCGCGAGGTCTATATCAACGGCGAACGCATTGCCGACGTCACCACGCACCCTTCCATGCGCAATTCGGCGCGGTCGCTGGCGCGCCTCTACGACGCGCTGCATGACGCCAAGCGGGGGGACACGCTGACCTCGCCGACCGACACCGGCTCGGGCGGCTACACCCACAAGTATTTCCGCGCCGCCAAATCCTCGGCCGAGCTTGTCGCCCAGCAAACGGCGATCGCCGAGTGGTCGCGCATGTCCTATGGCTGGATGGGGCGCACGCCCGACTACAAGGCGGCTCTGATGAACACGCTCGGCGCCAATGCCGACTGGTACGGGCCGTTCAAGGACAACGCTCTGTCCTGGCACAGACGTGCGCAGGAAGCCGCACTGTTCATGAACCACGCCATCGTCAACCCGCCGATCGACCGCCACAAGCCGGCCGAACAGGTGAAGGACGTCTTCGTTCACATCACCAAAGAGACCGACGCCGGCATCTACGTGTCCGGCGCCAAAGTGGTGGCGACGTCCTCGGCGCTGACCCATTATAATTTCCTGGCGCAAGGGTCAGCGACGGTGACCGAGGATCCGTCGCTGTCGGTGATGTTCATCGTGCCGATGAATGCGCCGGGCATCAAGATGTTCTGCCGCGTCTCCTACGAGCAGACGGCCAACACGGTGGCGGCGCCCTTCGACTATCCGCTGTCGTCGCGCTTCGACGAGAACGACGCGATCCTGGTGCTCGACAATGTCTTCATCCCCTGGGAGGACGTGCTGGTGCTGCGCGACGCGCAAAAGATCCTGTCCTTCCATCCGGCGTCCGGCTTCATGCATGGCTATTGTTTTCAGGGCTGCACGCGTTTCGCCGTCAAGCTCGACTTCCTCGCCGGCCTGCTGGCGAAGGCGCTGCGCGCCACCGGCGGGGATGCCTTCCGCGGTAACCAGGCGGCACTGGGCGAGGTCATCGCGCTCAGGCACATGTTCTGGAGCTTTTCCAACGCCATGGCCTACAATCCGATCCCGTGGGCGAATGGCGCGGTGCTGCCCAATCTGGAGGCGGCGCTTGCCTACCGGACCTTCATGTCGGAAGCCTATCCGCGCGTCATCGACACCGTGCGCCGGGTGATCGCCTCGGGGCTGATCTACTTGCCGTCGTCGGTGCGCGACTTCAACAATCCCGAGATCGACAAATATCTGGCGCAATATGTGCGCGGTTCCAACGACATGGGCCACATCGAACGCATCAAGATCATGAAGCTGTTGTGGGACGCGACCGGCACCGAGTTCGGCGGCCGCCACGCACTCTACGAACTCAACTATGCCGGCGCGCCGGAAGAGGTGCGGCTGCAGGTGCTGAAGGGCGCCGAGCGCGGCGGCAGGCTGAAGGCGATGGAGGAACTGGTCGATACCTGCATGGCCGACTATGACGAGAACGGCTGGACGGGAGACACCTGGCACGATCCGCTTTCCTCCCCGGCCGGGTGAAATCAGATGGCCACGCAGATTTCGAAAACCGATTTCCGCGACGCCATGGCGAGGGTCTGCGCGCCGGTCAACATCGTCACCACCGACGGGCCGGCAGGACGCGGAGGCTTCACCGCCACCGCCATGTGCAGCGTTTCCGACGAGCCGCCGACGCTGCTGGTGTGCATGAACGGACGTTCGACACAGGCCGCCCTGTTCCTGTCCAACCGGCGCTTCTGCGTCAACGTGCTGACGCATGACCACATGCACCTGGCCGGAAAGTTCGCAGGCGCAACCAGGGACATGGAAGCACGCTACTCCGCGGCGCGGTGGCAGACGCTGACCTCCGGCACGCCGGCGCTGTCGGATGCGATCGTCAATTTCGATTGCGAGATCGAGGATGTGCATGTCGTCGGCACGCACAATGTCATGATCGGCCGCGTCATCGATGTCCGGCACGGCAGCGGCAGCTCGGCCCTGCTCTATGTCGATCGCAATTATACGCAGCCGACGCGGCTTGGCAGCTTTGGCGGGTGAGCGCAATTGACGGCATTGACAGAGGATGGAGGCGAAGCCTTCCTAACGTCGTCATCCACGGGCGAAGCAGGAGCGAAGCTCCGTCGCGGAGACCCGAGGATCCATGCCGCGACCACAGTCGTAGGGCGCAGCGGTGCAGAATTCTGAACCGTGGCGGCGCTCAGGAATCCCGGCATGGATCCTATGGTCTGCGCCGCGTCGCTTCGCTCCTTGCTCCGCCATAGGATGACGAATCGATGGGGTCTCGCCAATATCCGAGGCTATGTATAAGGCTCAGCTCTCGCCGTCGATCAGGCTCTCCAGCAGGTCGAGCAGCTGTTCCAGCCTGTCGTGGCCAAAGCGCTGTTCAATGTCGTCATAAATGACGCGACGCTCGGGCGAAAGCGCATCGATCAGAGCGGAGCCGGCCGGTGCGATGGTCAGCACGACGCGGCGACCGTCGCCTTCGGCCTTGTTGCGGGTGATGAATTTGCGTCCCTCGAGCGCCTTGATGATGCGCGTCAGGCTGGGCGGCAGCACCGAGGCGCGATCGGCAAGCTCCGTAGCCTCGACGGGACCGGCTTCGCTCAACACACGCAGCACACGCCATTGCTGTTCGGTCACGTCATGCGCCGCAAGCATCGGGCGAAACCGCGCCATCACCGCTTCGCGGGCATGAAGCAACGCCATCGGCAGGGAACGACGAGTGTTTTCAGGCAGCAAGAAGAACGTCCCATTATCGCGGTCATCAACGGGGACTTGGCCAGCATGGACCGCGCGCTAAACCCGACCTTTCCATCCCGTATCGTTGCGCCAGGCCCGATGCAAGACTTGACTTCGCCGACGCTGCATGTAATTAACGCGTTAACTACAACAAAGCGATAAGCCAGGGAAACGAAACGCCGTGCCTCACTTCTCCATCGAGTATTCGGCCAATCTCGATGCCGAGGTCGATATGGGCGAATTGTGCGCGCTGGTGTTGCGCACCGTGCTGAACACCGGGCTGTTCGAGATCGGCGCCGTGCGGGTGCGGGCCTTTCGCGCCGATGCATACGCGATTGCCGACAGGCTGCCGGAAAACGCCTTCCTCGACATGTCGTTTCGCATCGGAAGCGGGCGCAGCGCTGAAGACAAGAAGCGGACCGGCGATGCCGTCTTCGCGGCGGTGAGCGAATATCTGGCCGCGCTGTTCGAAACGCCGCATTTCGCCCTGTCGCTCGAGATCCGGGAAATCGACCCGGTGCAGAGCTGGAAGAAAAACGCAATCCACCCGCGACTGCGCGGCAAGTGACGGAACCCGATATGTCCGACCTGCAAGGCAATCTGAACAAGGCCGAGGCCTATCTGGCCCGCTTCAAGCGCGATGGCGTGTTGAACCAGATCGGCGGCGAAGCGGTGCCGGCACTCGACGGCGCGACATTCGAAACGCTGTCGCCGGTCGACCTGAAGCCGCTGGCACGCGTCGCGCGCGGCGGTGCCGCCGACATCGACCGCGCCGCCAAGGCGGCAAAGGCGGCGTTCCCGGCCTGGGCCGCCATGCCGGGTGAAGCGCGCAAGAAGCTGCTGCACAAAATCGCCGACGCGATCGAAGCGCGTGCCGAGGAAATCGCCTTCGTCGAATGCATGGACACCGGCCAGGCGCTGAAGTTCATGGCCAAGGCGGCGTTGCGGGGCGCCGAGAATTTCCGCTTCTTCGCAGACCGCGCGCCCGAGGCGCGCGACGGCGAGCCGCTGCGGACATCCGGTCAGGTCAACATGACCACGCGGGTGCCGATCGGCCCGGTCGGCATCATCACGCCGTGGAACACGCCGTTCATGCTGTCGACCTGGAAGATCGCGCCGGCGCTGGCGGCCGGCTGCACCGTGGTTCATAAGCCGGCTGAATTCTCGCCGCTGACCGCCCGCCTGCTGGTCGAGATTGCCGAGGAGGCCGGCCTGCCGAAAGGCGTCTGGAACCTGGTCAACGGCCTGGGCGAAGATGCCGGCAAGGCGCTGACTGAACATCCCGACATCAAGGCGATCGGTTTTGTCGGCGAAAGCCGCACCGGCTCGATGATCATGAAACAGGGCGCCGACACGTTGAAGCGCGTGCATTTCGAGCTCGGCGGCAAAAACCCGGTGATCGTCTTTGCCGATGCCGATCTCGAGCGCGCCGCCGACGCCGCCGTTTTCATGATCTATTCGCTGAATGGCGAGCGCTGCACCTCGTCCTCGCGCCTGCTGGTCGAAGCTTCGGTCTATGAGAGCTTCATCGCCAAAGTCGCGGAGAGGGCGAAGCGCATCGTCGTCGGCCACCCGCTCGATCCGAAAACGGTGGTTGGGCCGCTGATCCATCCGGTGCATGAAAAGAAGGTGCTGTCCTATATCGACATCGGCAGGTCGGAAGGGGCTACGCTCGCTGTCGGCGGCGGCAAGGTCGATGGGCCGGGCGGCGGCTGCTATGTCGGCCCGACCCTGTTCACCAACGTCTCGAACGGCATGCGCATCGCGCAGGAGGAGATTTTCGGACCGGTGCTGAGCGCCATTCCATTTAGCGACGAAGCCGAGGCGCTGGCGCTGGCCAACGATACGCAATACGGCCTGACCGGTTATCTCTGGACCTCGGACGTGACCCGCGCCTTCCGTTTCACCGATGCGCTGGATGCCGGCATGATCTGGGTCAATTCGGAGAATGTGCGGCATTTGCCGACCCCATTCGGAGGCGTCAAGAATTCCGGCATCGGCCGCGACGGCGGCGATCACTCCTTCGATTTCTACATGGAGACGAAGAACATAGCCTTCGCGACGACGGCGCACGCGATCCAGAAACTCGGCGGCTGACCGGAGGAAATCAGATGCCTTTGCCCAAGCCCAATCTCTATCCCGCCTTCAACATAGTGCGCCTCAGCCATGTCGAGCTGGCGGTCACCGACCTCGCCAAATCCCGCGCCTTCTATGTCGACACGCTCGGCCTGCAGATCACCGACGAGACATCAGACACCATCTACCTCAGGGCGCTGGAGGAGCGCGGGCACCATTGCATCGTGCTGAAGAAGGCGGCAGCAGCCGAGGCGCGCGACCTTGGCTTCAAGGTCTTCTCGGACGAGGATCTGGACAAGGCCGAGCACTTCTTCAGGGGCAAGGGCCTGCCTGTGGAATGGGTCGAGCGACCTTACCAGTCGCGAACCTTCCGCACCCGTGATCCGCACGGCATTCCGCTCGAATTCTATGCCCAGATGGAACGATTGCCGCCGATCCATCAGAAATATGCTCTCTACAAGGGCGTGAAACCGCTGCGCATCGACCACTTCAACTGCTTCTCGCCCAATGTCGACGAGTCCGTCGCCTTCTACAGCGAACTCGGCTTCCGGGTGACCGAATACACCGAGGACGCTGCAACCGGAAAGCTGTGGGCAGCCTGGACGCATCGCAAGGGCGGCGTGCACGACATCGCCTTCACCAACGGCGTCGGGCCACGCCTGCATCACGTCGCCTTCTGGGTGCCGACGCCGCTCAACATCATCGACCTGCTCGACCTGATGGCGACGACCGGCTATCTGCCGAACATCGAACGCGGCCCCGGCCGGCATGGCATTTCCAACGCCTTCTTCCTTTATGTCAGAGATCCCGACAACCACCGCATCGAGATCTACTGTTCGGATTACCAGACGGTCGATCCAGACCTGGAGCCGATCAAGTGGGACCTCAAGGACCCGCAGCGCCAGACGCTGTGGGGCGCGCCGGCGCCGAAAAGCTGGTTCGAGGAGGGCAGTGTGTTTGCGGGCGCCAAGGCACGCCAGCCGGATTTGGCGGCATCGCCGATCATTGCGCCGTAAACCGGGATTTTAATCGATGACAGCGTTCCTTCGCGCCCCCCTCTGTCCTGCCGGACACCTCCCCCACGAGGGGGGAGATTGGATATCATCGCTGCCTTCGCCAATTTTCAATGCTGCAAGAAAAGCGCCGACCGCGCGGCCAGCCGATCTCCCCCCTCGTGGGGGAGATGTCCGGCAGGACAGAGGGGGGCGCCGTAGAGCTCCAACCTTGCCCGTAATCAGCGGTGGAGCCGCAACATGACCCCCTCACGGCTCGCCACCTTCACCGTCGGCGGCAAGGCGCGCTATGGCGCGATATCAGGCAAGGGCGTCGTCGACCTGTCGGCGCCCTACGGCCAGTGGCCGACGCTGCGCGAAGTGATCGAGGCCGGCGCCTTGAGGCGGCTGGCGGAAGAGGCCGAGGCCTTCGCCGCCGATTTTCCGCTCGACGCCATCGCCTACGAGATTCCCATTCCATCGCCGGAAAAGATCATCTGCGTCGGCGTCAACTATCCGGACCGCAACGAGGAGTACAAGGACGGCCAGGCGGCACCTTCGAATCCGTCGTTGTTCATCCGCTTCCCCCGCTCCTTCGTCGGCCATGGCGCTGCGCTGGTGCGGCCGCCGGAATCGCCACAGCTCGATTATGAAGGCGAGGTCGTCATCGTCATCGGCAAGGCCGGCCGGCGCATCGCGGAGACCGACGCGCTCGGCCACATCGCGGCACTGTCGCTGTGCAATGAGGGCACAATTCGCGACTGGGTGCGGCATGCCAAGTTCAACGTGACGCAAGGCAAGAATTTCGACCGCAGCGGCTCGATCGGCCCCTGGCTGGTGCCATTCACCGACGAGGCGCAGATCGCCGACATCGCACTCACTACACGCGTCAATGGCGAGGTCCGGCAGCAGGACCGCACCAGCCGGATGATCTTCCCGTTCCGCAAGATCATCAATTACATCTCGACCTTCACCACGCTGGTGCCGGGCGACGTCATCGTCACCGGCACGCCGACGGGTGCCGGCGCCCGCTTCGACCCGCCGATCTGGCTGACGCCTGGCGATGTGATCGAAGTAGAGGCCGACGGCATCGGCGTGCTGCAAAACGGCGTCGTCGACGAGGCAGCACAATGACCCCGGAACAGGTGGAAGACGCCGCGGCAAGACTGTTCGAGGCCGAGCGTTCGCGCCGCCAGATCCGCCTGCTCAGCCTCGATTTTCCCGAGGCGACGATGGAGGACGCCTATCGCGTGCAGGCGGCGCTGGTGACGCGCAAGATCGATGCCGGGCTAAAGCCGAAGGGCTGGAAGATCGGCCTGACCTCCAAGGCGATGCAATATGCGCTTGCAATCGACACACCGGATTCGGGAGTGCTGTTCGACGACATGTTCTTCAGTGACGGCGCAACGGTGCCTGCCGGCCGTTTCATCCAGCCACGGGTCGAGGCCGAGATTGCTTTCGTCATGAAGGCGCCGCTGAAGGGTCCCGGCGTGACGATCTTCGACGTGCTCAACGCCACCGACTACATCACCCCGGCGCTCGAAATCCTCGACACGCGCATCGAGCGCGTCAATGCCGAGACGAAGAAGGTGCGCAGCTTCTTCGACACGATATCAGACAATGCCGCCAATGCCGGCATCGTCATCGGCGGCCGCCCGCAACGGCCTGATGAAGCCGACATGCGCTGGATCGGCGCCATCGTCTCGCGCAATGCCGAAGTCGAGGAAACCGGGCTCGGCGCCGGCGTGCTCAACCATCCGGCGATGGGCGTTGCCTGGCTGGCCGACAGGCTCGCCCGCTACGACATGTCGATCGCGGCCGGCGAGGTGGTGCTGTCGGGATCGTTCGTGCGCCCGGTCGAGGCGCGGCCCGGCGACACCATCGTTGCCGATTTCGGCAGTTCGGGAACCGTCAGCATTCACTTCGCGAAGGGATGACGGCCACCGGCTGGACCTGTCGTCGCTATCCGCCGCGCAGATAGGCAATCACCACATCGGCAGCGATCGCCGACATGCGCATGCCGACATCCCTGGTGATGTCGCCCTCGATGCGGCTCTGCACCCAGCCGAGGAAGGCGAAGGCGCGCAAGGCCGAAAACAGCGGCAGCGCGGCGATGTCCTGCGCCGTCAGCGCCCGCTCTCGCCGATAGCCGTCGAGCAGAGCGGCCTCGATCAACGGATAGATCGCCTCCTCGCGGTTCTGGTATAGCGCGACCGCAAGGTCATACATGTGCCAGCCATAGCCGCAATCGTCGAAGTCGATGATGCGGATCGCGCCGTCATGGACGAGCACATTCTCGCGCACCAGATCGGCGTGAATGATGCCGAAATTACGGGCGCTGCGTTCATGATCCGACAGCGCCTTCACGGCCTTTTCCCGTGCCTGGAAAACCAATTCGCGGCGGGGACCGTCGAGGAAGGGCGAGGTCTCGAAACGGCCCCAGGTCGGGTTGGCGCCGAAGAAGCCGTCAAAGTCCCAGGCATGACGGGCAAAGCCGGCGGGCGGCGTCCAGGCTGCTGTGACATTGTGCATGTGGGCGATGGTTCGCCCGATCTCGGTAAAGACCTGTCTTGCCTGCTCAGGCGTATAGTCCAGCGGCACGCCTCGCGCCCCTACGGCGCGGCCTTCCAACCAGCTCAGGCAATCGGCTTGCCGGGGTTGGGCCGAAGCGTTCGCGCTGACAAGCACGAACAGATCGCCGGCCGGCGTGGCGACCGGAGACGGCGTGGCGATCCCGGCTGATTGCAGAAAACCCATCCATTGCAGTTCCGAGCGCAGGGCGGCATCTGTGTGATAACCAAGCCGATGAATGCGCATGGCGGCCGGCTGGCCATCGGGCAAGCGGATGCGGAAGACCGCGTTCTCGCGGAATTTCAGCAGCTCCGGCTCGCCCTCATGAACGCCCCAATATTCGAGCGCACGCCTGGCAAGCGCCGTGACATCGGCTTCTGTCTCGGGCTCGGATTGCGTGGAAACAGCGTTCACGCCGACACTCCGCCGACTTCGCCAAGCACCTCGTCGAGCACGCCGATCAGGAAGGCGGCATTGTCGCGCGAGAATGGCATGGGCGGGCGGATTTTGAGCACATTGCCATGGATGCCGGTCTTGCCCATCAGCACGCCGCGGTGGCGCATGCGGTTGGCGACCTGCTCGGCGACGTCGGGCGCCGGTTCGCGCGTCTCGCGGTCATGAACCAGCTCGGCGCCGAAGAACAATCCAGCGCCCCTGACCTCGCCGATGCATTCATGCCGGTCGGCCAAGGGGCGCAGCAGGCCGAGCGCATAGGCGCCGACATCGCGTGCGTTGGCGAGGAGATCTTCCTGCTCGATGACGTCGAGAACGGCATTGGCCACCGCGCAGGAGACCGGATTGCCGCCAAAGGTGTTGAAGTAGCGGAAGGCGTTGCGGAAGGTCGCCAATATATCCCTGGTGGTGACCACGGCGGCGACCGGATGGCCATTGCCCATCGGCTTGCCCATGGTAACGATGTCGGGAACGAAGCCGGCGCGCTGATGGCCCCAGAAATGGCTGCCGGTGCGGCCGAAACCGGGCTGCACCTCGTCGGCGATGACCAGGCCGCCGGCTTGGCGCACCGCCGCAACGGCGTCGTCGAAGAAGCCGTTGGGAAGCGCCGGGAAGCCTTCATTGGCGAGCAGCGGACACAGGATCATGCCGGACAGGCCGATGCCATCCTGCTTCAGCGAGGCAACCGCTTCGCGCACGGCGTCGCCAAAAGCCTTGCCGTTGGCCATCGCATCCGGATGGCGATAGCTGTCGGGCGCCGGTACCAGCCTGACATGACGGGCGCGGCCGCCGACCGGCGGCATACGGGTGCTGAGCTGCGAAACCGCCGTCGTGTTGCCGTGGTAGGTGGCGTCGGTGGCGATGATGCCCATGCGGCCGGTAGTGGCCTGCGCCATGCGCAGCGCGATGTCGTTGGCCTCGCTGCCGGTGCAGGTCAGGATGGCTGTGGACAGGCTGGCATCGAAGGTCGCGGTCAGCCGTTCGACATAGTCGAGGATGGCGGTGTGCAGATAGCGCGTGTGGGTGTTGAGCTGGCTTGCCTGCCGGCACAAGGCCTCGACCACATGCGGGTGGCAGTGGCCGACATGGGCGACATTGTTGTAGGCGTCGAGATATTTGCGGCCGTCGGCGTCGTAGAGCCAGACTCCTTCGCCGCGCACCAGATGCACGGGCTCGTCATAGAACAATTGCGATTTTGCGCCGAGCAGTCGGGAACGCCGGCTAACCAGCGCCTCCTCGGCCATTTTTTCCTGCGGTCCAACCATTTGCGTATCGAAACTCCGTTGTGTCAGCTAACCGTCAGACCTTCGACAGGCCTGTGTCCAGCGCCTCGCCGATCTTCGTCACATCAGCGGCGCTGATGATGAGCGGCGGCGACAGGATGATGGCGTTGCCGGAGACGCGCAGCATGACGCCGGCTTCGTAGGCCGCCTCCGAAACCAACGCCATGGTCTTCTTGTCGGCCGGCTTTTTCGTCGCTCGGTCCGAGACCAGTTCCAGCGCCGCCATCAAGCCCTTGTAGCGGACGTCGCCGACGATCGCGTGTTTCGCCTTCAGCCCTTCCAGCACAGCCGCCAGTTCGATACCCCGCGCGGCCGCGTTCTCGTTCAGGCGCAGGCGCTTGGTTTCGGCAAGGGCCGCCAGCCCCGCCGCGCAGCCGACCGGGTGGCCGGAATAGGTATAGCCATGGCCGATCGCGCCGAAGCTGGTTTTATCCGCTTCGAAAACATCGGCCACCTTGGCGCCGATCAAGGTCGCACCGAGCGGAAAATAGCCCGAGGTGATCGCCTTGGCGATGGTCGTGAAATCCGGCTTCACGCCCGACAGCCGCGAGCCCGACCATGCACCGGTGCGGCCGAAGCCCGTCACCACCTCGTCGGCGATTAAAAGAATCTCGTGGCGGTCGCAGATTTCGCGCACCAGCGGCATGAAGGTTTCGTGCGGAACGATGACGCCGCCAGCGCCCAGAACCGGCTCCATGATGAAAGCGGCGATGGTGTCGCCGCCCTGGAAGGCGATCTCGTCCTCCAGCGCCCTGGCGCACAGCTTTGCCAGCCGCGCCGGATCGGTCTCGTCGAAGGGGTTGCGGAAGGTCCAGGGTGCGGGAATGTGGAAGACGCCGGGCAGCAGCGGCTCGTAGTTGCGGCGGAAATTGGCGTTGCCGTTGACCGAGGCGCCGCCGAAATGCGTGCCGTGATAGCCCTTCTTCAGGGCAAGGAATTTGGTGCGGTCGGCCTGGCCGCGGATCTTCCAATATTGCCTGGCCAGCCGCAGTGCCGTTTCGACCGAATCCGAGCCGCCCGAGGTGAAGAAGGTCCGCACCATGCCTTCGGGCTCGAACCATTCGCAGAGTTCGTAGGCGAGCTCTATCGACGGCCCGGTCGAGGTGCCGCGAAAACCGGAATAATAGGGCAGCGCACTGAGCTGGTCGGCGATCGCCTTTTTTATCGGATCGCAGCTGTAACCGAGATTCACGTTCCATAACCCGCCGACGGCATCAAGCACGGTGTTGCCGGCGATGTCGGTGACCATGACGCCCTCGCCTTTCATGATCACCTTTGGCGGGTTGGCCTGCATCTCGGCCGGGTGCGCCATCGGATGCCAGATCGGCTTGGCGTTCGTCTCGGTGAGGAAATTGATGTCGCGCATGACAGGCTCCGCAGTGGTCTCAGAGGACGAGGTCGAAATGGCCGAGGGCTTCGGCATAGGAAAGTGCTGGCTGGGCAACGTCGAAATGAACGGTGCGCATGCCGGCGGCGCGAGCTCCGTCGACATTGCGCTGCTGGTCGTCGACGAAGACGCAAGCACCGGCAGGCAGACCGAGCGCCTCGGTGACGAAGCCATAGGCGCGCGCGTCGGGCTTGAGGATACCGGTGTAGCTGGCGTCGACGACTGTGTCGAACAGGTCGAGCAACGGCAGGCGCCGGCGGAAGTCGGCGCCGTAGAAGAGATCGAGCTCGTTGGACAGGATCGCCAGGCGAAAACCGGCCGCGTGGACGGCGCGGATGGCGCGGTCGGCCTCTGGCCGCACCACCTTTTCCGGCTCGGCACCCCGCGCGCGCTGGACGAAGGTCTCCATCGCCTGCCAGTCCTCGCCGACGAGCCTGCCGACCTCGCTCGTCCGCGTGCGCCAGTAGTCGCGCTCGCTGATCTCGTCGGCCTGCATCGAACGCCACAGCGGATCGCTGTCGGGATCGAACGGCCCGCGCCATTGCAGCGTCCCCGGCGCGAGGCCGAGCGCCTGTTCGGTCAAGGCATGCGTCTCGAACAGCGTGCGGGTGACGACGCCGCCGAAATCGAGGACCAGCGCCTGGGCCGCAACACCGCTCACGCGGCCACCCCCTTCACCGGAATGCCGCGCGGGATGATGCCTTCCTCGACCCAGCGGTCGAAGATCTCGAGCGCCTTGACCACGAAGTCATCGCTGTTGATGTGGGCGTCGATCTCGTGGAACTCGACGTCGGCGGGAATGGCCCTGCGCATCTCATCAGCGAAGGCGGCGAGAGCTTCGGGCTCGTAAAGCGGCTCGCCCTGCACGTCCCATTCCTGGATACCGCCGGATGGCAGGATGAAGGCTGAGCGCCCTTTCGAGGCGCCGAGCTTGGCGGCAATGGTCCTGGCGACCTGACGGCGATCGTCGGCATCGACAGTGACCGAGCCGATAAGCCTGTTGTGGGCATGGAACGGTCGTTGCGAGAATTTAGCCGGCAAATCCTGCCAGGTCGGCAGGTCGACCATATCGACTGCGCCAGGGGCGGCGATCTGGGGAATGCCGCGGGCGCCGGCATTCTCCAGCCGGTCGGCACCGGAGCTGACGACAGAACCGGCGAGATGGTTGGTGATTTCCTGCAGGCTGAAGTCGAAGACGGCGCAGAAATGCCCTTGTCCTGCAATCGATTCGAAGGCGCGGCCGCCCATTCCGGTGGTATGGAACACGGCCACGTCATAGCCGCGCCGCTCAAGCGCTGGTTTCAGTGTCTTCATGTAGCGCAGGCAGCTGCTGCCGAGCGAGGTCATGCCGATGGTCGGCCCCGTAGCCTGCGCCGCGGCGCGCGACGCAAGAACGATCCTGGCCGCCCCGACGACCGCACCGCAGGCCTGCGACAGGACCAGCTTGCAGATGCTGTTGAGGCCGTACAGGCCGCCAGCCCAGAGGATCATCATCAGGTCGGGGGCGACACGCTCGGGCGGGATGAGGTGCGAATAGGCGATGGTCGAGACGACGAATTTCGGCACGCCGAGCGGCAGGCAAAGCGCCACGTCGAGCGCCAGATCGGTTCCCATCGATCCGCCGATGGCGATGAAGGCGTCGATTTCGCCGCTTTGGTGAAGCTTGCGCGCCAGCTGCACGGCGCCGCCGGCCATCAGCGTCATGGCGGTGTTCTCGTCGCCGCTCGAGACGATCTCCGATATCGTCACATCCACCGCGCGGGCAACGGCGTGCTTGTCGTGATCCGGGCTGTAGGGCGGGTCGCCCAGCACGCTGACATCCATCATCACGGCGCTGCCACCCGATGCCTCGATGCACTCTCTCATCAACTTGAGTTCGTCGGCCTTGGTGTCACCCGTGCCGATGACCAGGATACGGGGCGCCGTTGCCGTGTCTGCAGACATCAGGCCTGCCTCCTCAGTGTTTGCAGGTTTTCGCCATTGAGGCGCATCGAAATCTCCCGTGCCGCGGTCATGACTGCAAGCCCTCGCTCCGCGATGTCAGCCGCATTTGTCCTGGCCTTTGGAGCGGCCACCGCGATCGTGCCGAGTGCAAACCCATCCGCCGCACGGATTGCCGCCGCGACGCTGATGACGCCCTCTTCAAAACCCTGATCGCAGATCGAGTAGCCGCGATCGCGCGTCTCGCTAATGGATCTGGAAATGTCGGCCGGCTCGATCAGCGTATGCGCGGTGAAGGCATTGAGCGAACCCGTCAGGCATGCCCTGACGGTTTCGGCTCGGGCGAAGGCCAGATAGGCGATGCCAGAGGCGGTCGAATGCAAGGGGAGAAGCTGGCCGATATCGACATTGACCCGGTTTGACCGCGCGGGATGTTCGACATGGACGGTGACCAGCGTCTCGACGCCGAATTCCGATAGATGCACGGTCTCGGCCGTCGAGCTTGCGAGGTCGCGCACGAGGGGGACCGCTGTCTGCAGGAAGGGGAAGCGCGCCTCGCGAATGCGCGCCAGCCGCGACAGGCCGGCGCCGAGGCGATAATGCCGCGTGCCGGCATCCTGCTCGACGAAACCATGGCCGGTCAGGGACATCAGCAGCCGCCGCGTCGTTGCCTTGTCGAAGCCCGAGCGGCGCGCCAGTTCGGACAGTCCGAGTTCGGGCTCGTCGACGGTGAACAGCTCCAGCAGTGAAATCGCCTTGCCGACGGTGCCCAACTCAGCCTCCAAACTTCTGCAATCATTTAACGTGTGAATTAACTTGACAGGAAGTCGCTTTGTTTGCAAGTCTATATTCAAAATAAGGGTTCAAATAATGAACCGATATCCAGAGCGCGTGGGACAGGCCGATCGGCCATCAACAGGAGGGACCAATGTCAGCAGTTGCGGAACAGGCGCCGGCCAACAGGCTGCGTAAGAACAGTCTTGGCGTCGGCGCCATCACCTTCATGGTGATTTCGGCGGCAGCCCCGCTCACGGCAGTCGCCGGCGGCACGCCGCTCGGCATGCTGATGGGCAATGGCGCCGGCTTTGCCGGCACTTATCTCATCGTCACCATCCTGCTGCTGTTGTTCGCGGTCGGCTATGTGACGATGTCGCGTCATGTCGGCAATGCCGGCGCTTTCTATGCCTATGCGGCACGCGGGCTTGGCGGCCTGGCCGGCGGCGCCACGGCGCTGATCGCCATCCTGTCCTACAACGCCATGCAGATCGGCGTCATGGGCTTGCTGGGTGCGGCCACATCAGGCCTGTTCGCCGGCTGGGGCATCAACCTGCCCTGGTGGGTGTGGAGTTTCATCGCCATCGCGCTGGTCGCCGTGCTCGGCTACCGCCAGGTCGATCTGTCGGCCAAGATCCTGACGGTGCTGGTGTTGTGCGAATATCTGGTGGTGCTGGTCCTCGACATCGCCATCCTCAAGACCGGTGGCGATAGCGGCCTGTCGGCGGCACCGTTCAGCTGGCACCAGATCACATCAGGCGCGCCGGCCATCGCCATCCTGTTCTGCTTTGCCGCCTTCATCGGCTTCGAGGCGACGACCATCTATGCCGAGGAAGCCCGTGAGCCCGAAGTCACGGTTCCGCGCGCCACCTATTTCTCCGTCCTGCTGATCGGCGTCTTCTATATGCTTACGGCATGGCTGATGGCGGTCGGCGCCGGCGTTGACAAGCTGCTGCCGACGCTGCAGGGGCTGCAGGATCCGACGACCTTCCTGTTCGGCCTCTCCGACCGCTACGCCGGAACGGTGCTGTCGCAGGCGATGAGCATCCTGTTCGTGTCGAGCCTGTTTGCCGGCGTGCTGGCGTTCCACAATGCGGTTGCCCGCTACATCTATGTCTCGGGCCGCGAGAAGCTGTTGCCGCAGACGATAGGCGTGACGCATTCGGTGCACCAGAGCCCGCATGTCGCCTCGGTCATCCAGAGCGTACTCGCCGCAATCGTCGTCGGGCTGTTCGCGGTGCTAGGCCTCGATCCGGTGCTGGCGCTGTTTTCGTGGCTGACCAATGTCGCGACGCTCGGCGTCATCGTGATGATGGCGGTAGCCTCGCTTGCCGTGGTGATGTTCTTCCGTGCCAATCCGGCCCAGGAGAACGCGCTGAAGACCACCATCCTGCCCGGGCTGACCTTCATTGCTTTCGTCATCATCATCTACCTGATCGTCATCAATTTCGGCAGCCTGTCGGGAGCCGGCGGCTTCCTCGGCGTATTCCTGCCAGGACTGGTGCTGATCGCCGCGGTGGTCGGCCTGCTGCTGGCCAGTGCCTTGAAGAGCCGCGATCCCAAAGCCTTCGAAAATCTCGGCCAGCCGCTGAAGGATTGACGGAAGCAGAGGAGGGGCGGTTAAGCCGCCCTCCTCACCGCAAAGGAGTGGCGGCCTTGAGCTTTGCCGAGAATATCACCGTCGAGGCCTTGGAAGCCGATCCCTACCCGATCTATGCCGAGCTCAGGCGCAGCGCGCCAGTCGCCTTCGTGCCGGCGGTCAATCTGTGGTTCGTCACCCGCTGGAAGGATGTCGAGAGCGTCGCCAAGTCTCCCGACATCTTCTCCGCCGTCGTCGGTTCGTCGCCGGTCGAGCGCTCCTTCGGCAAGCCGACCATCCTGACCACCGATGGCGAGACGCACAAGCAATTGCGACAGGGCGTCGATCCTAAATACCGGCCGCGCACCGTCGCCGCCTATGCCGGCGACCTCGTGCGGTCGATCGCCGAACCTTTTCTCGACCAAATTGCGGAGCGCGGTTCGGCCGAGCTGATGGCCGATTATTTCGAGCCGGTGTCGACGCTCAGCCTGGCGCGCTCGCTGGGCCTTGCCGACATCGACATGCTGACGCTGCGCCGCTGGTTCTATGGCCTCGCCCAAGGCGCCATCAATTTCGAGAACGACCCGAAGCGGCAGCAAATCGCCGATGCGATCAGCGCCGAGGTCGGGAACGCCATCTTGCCGACGCTGGAGAGGCTTGCGCGTGCGCCTGACGACTCCGCGCTGTCGCATATGCTGCATGACGGCATGCCGGACGGCACGACACGGCCGATCGACTTCCTGATGCCGAGCATCAAGGTCATCCTGCTTGGCGGTATGCAGGAGCCCGGACATGGCGCCGGTTCGATCCTCGCCGGCCTGCTGGCGCATCCCGGGCAGTTGCGGCAGGTGCTGGACAATCCCGAGACCTTCGTGCCCAAGGCTGTCGACGAGGGCTTGCGCTGGGTGGCGCCGATCGGCACGCAGACGCGGCAGACGACGCGGGCGGTCGAGCTTGGCGGCGTGACGATCCCGGCAGGAGCCGCCGTCGCGGCACTTGTCTCCTCGGCAAGCCGCGACGAGAGCCGCTTTGCCGATCCCGACCGCTTCGACATCAACCGCGACGAAGGCAACCATGCCGCCTTCGGCTTCGGCCATCATTTCTGTTCGGGCCGGTTTTTCGCACGCGAGCAGATGTGCCTTGCGGTAAGGCTGCTGCTCCTGCGCTTCCCCGATCTCAGCCTGGTGCCGGGCCAGGAACCGGTGTTTCGCGGCTGGGAGTTCCGGGCGCCAACCACATTGCATGTTTCCCTGGGAGTCCGTCGCCAATGATCAGTCAGAATGCCATCGACACGCTGCGCAAGACGGAGATCGGCGCGCGGGGCTTGTTCATCGATGGCGCACAGACCGAGGCAACAAGTAGCGCCTCTCTGCCGGTGACGTCGCCGATCGACGGCCGGCCCTTTGCCAGCATCGCCGACGGCAATGCCGCCGACATCGACCGTGCCGTCAAGTCGGCGCGCAAGGCGTTCGAGAAGGGTTCGTGGTCGCGCGCAGCACCCGCCTTCCGCAAAAAGGTGCTGACGAGGTTTGCCGAACTGGTCGAACAGCATGCCGATGAACTCGCCGTGCTCGGTGTGCGCGACAACGGCACCGAGATCGACATGGCCTACAAGGCCGAACCGCTCTCCGCGGCGGGCACCATCCGCTACTACGCCGAGGCGATCGACAAGATCTATGGCGAGATCGCGCCGACGGCCGACAATGTGCTCGGGCTGATCCACAAGGAGCCGCTCGGCGTCGTCGGCGTCATCGTGCCATGGAATTTTCCGCTGATGATCGGCGCCTGGAAGATCGCGCCGGCGCTGGCCGCCGGCAATTGCGTGGTGGTCAAGCCGCCGGAGATTGCTTCGCTGACGCTGCTTCGGCTGGCGGAGCTGGCCAGCGAGGCGGGGCTTCCCGCCGGCGTCCTCAATGTCGTCACCGGCCGTGGCGCGGTCACCGGCGAGGCGCTCGGGCTGCATATGGATGTCGACGCCATCGCCTTCACCGGTTCGGGGCCGGTCGGCCGGCGGCTGCTCGAATACTCCGCGCGGTCCAATCTGAAGCGCGTCTTCCTCGAACTCGGCGGCAAGTCGCCCAACCTCGTGTTTGCCGACGCCCCGGACCTGAAGCAGGCGGCGATCGTCTCGGCCAACGGCATCTTCCGCAACTCCGGCCAGGTCTGCGTCGCCGGCTCACGCCTTCTGGTCCAGGCGGCCGTCTATGATCGTTTCATGGACGAACTGCTGTTGGCAACCACGCGGCTGAAAGTCGGCGATCCGCTCGACCTCGCCAGCGACGTCGGCGCGGTGTCCAGCGCCGAACAATTGGAGAAGAATCTCCGCTTCGTCGTCAAGGCCACCGAGGAAGGTGCCCATCTGGTCACCGGCGGCGAACGCATCCTGACAGAGACCGGCGGCAGCTACATGGCGCCGACCATATTCGAGAACGTCACGCACGACATGCAGCTTGCGCGCGAGGAGGTGTTCGGGCCGGTGCTCGGCGTCATGCGCTTCGAGACCGAGGAGGAGGCCGTGCGGCTTGCCAATTCGACCGTCTACGGGCTTGCCTCGGCGGTGTGGACCGCCAACCTTTCCACCGCGCACCGCATGGTGCGGGCCATCAATGCCGGCGTCGTCCACGTCAACACCTATGGCGGCGCCGACATCACCGTGCCGCTCGGTGGCGTCAAGCAGTCCGGCTTCGGCCGCGACAAGTCGCTGCACGCGCTGGAGAAATATTTGGAGCTCAAGACCGCGTGGATCGCGCTTTGAGACCGACCGCAGCGCTGATCTCCTTCCGAATCTGACCTTCTCACCGAGATGCCCGGGATCGCCTTGCATCCGGCTGCGGTCCGCCGAGCGCCGGTCTTGTTCTCTCTTCGTTGAAATTTTTGAGAGAATATTCCCGGCTTTGACGAGAACGGCGAAACACGTTCTTTGATATAATCGATAGAATTTCTGACGATGTAACCAAGGCTAGGCAGTCGGCTTGGCCGCATGACTTCACAACCGCAGAGATCAATCATGACCGACTTCAAAGACACTTTGCCATCTTCCCTTTGGTCACCCCTCAACCGGCGCAGTGGCCTTGCTCTGCTGTTTGCCTCGGCCGTCGCGATCGGCAGCCTGATGGCGCCCAATGCGTCGTTCGCCGAAGACAAGAAGGCGATCAAGGTCGGCATCATCAGCGGCGAGGATGAGGATGTCTGGCGCGTCGTCGTCGCCCAGGCGGCCGAAAAGGGCCTCGCCATCGAGACCGTGGTGTTCAACGACTATACCCAGCCCAACGAGGCGCTGGAGCGGGGCGAGATCGACGCCAACGCCTTCCAGCACCAGCCCTATCTCGACAACCAGATCAAGACGCAAGGCTATCACATCGTCCGCGTCGGCTACACCGGCGTCTGGCCGATCGGCCTCTACTCGAAGAAGTACACCAAGGTCGCCGACCTGCCCGAGGGCGCGGTCATCGGCGTGCCGAATGACCCGTCCAACGAAGGCCGGGCGCTGCGCGTGCTGCAGAACGAGGGCGTGATCAAACTGAAGGACGGCACCGGCATTCTGGCCACCACCGCCGACATCGCCGAGAATGCGAAGAAGGTGGTGATCAAGGAACTCGACGCCGGCATCGTCGGCCGCTCGGTAGAGGATCTCGACGCCGCCGTGGTCAACACTGACTGGGCGCTGAAAAGCGGCCTGACGCCGGAAAACCGGATCGCACAGGAGCCCATTGCCGACAACCCCTACCGCAACTTCATCGCGGTGAAGGCCGGCAATGAAAACGAGGCCTGGGTGAAGACGCTGGTGGCCTCCTATCAGAACGAGGCTGTGAAGGCCGAGTTCGACAAGGTCTACAAGGGCACCGGCCTCAGCGCCTATTGATCCGATCCTCGGCCGGAAGCCCGGTTCGAGAGCAACAGCGGTCCGCGCCCAGGCGCGGGCCGCGATTGCGTTTTCGAGAACAGGAACATTCATGAACCAGCATATCACGGCATCCGGGGAGACCGCCGATCCGACCCATGCCCGGCCCGGTGCGTCTCAGGACGTCGTGCGCCTTGTCGATCTGAAGCGCCGCTTCGGTGTGACGGCGGCGCTCGACGGCATCTCGCTGACCGTGCGCAAGGGCGAGATCCTCGGCATCATCGGCCGCAGCGGCGCCGGCAAATCGACGCTGATCCGCTGCCTGAACGGGTTGGAGCGGCCAGATTCCGGCGAGGTGTTCATCGAAGGCCGCGAGATCAGCCGGCTCGGCGAGCGCGACCTGCAGCCGCTGCGGCGGCGCATCGGCATGATCTTCCAGCATTTCAACCTGCTGTCGGCCAAGACGGTCGAGGACAATGTGGCGCTGCCGCTGAAGATCGAAGGGCGTCCCAAAGCCGAACGACTGGCACGCGCCGCCGAACTGCTCGATCTCGTCGGCCTGTCCGAGAAAGCAAAAGCCTATCCGGCGTCGCTGTCGGGCGGCCAGAAGCAGCGTGTCGGCATCGCCCGGGCGCTCGCCGCACGGCCAGCGCTGCTGCTGTCGGACGAGGCGACCTCGGCACTCGACCCGGAGACGACGCGGTCGATCCTCGCGCTGCTCAAGGATATCAACCGGCAGCTCGGCCTGACCATCCTGCTGATCACCCACGAGATGGAGGTGATCCGCTCGATCGCCGACCGCGTGGCGGTGATCGATGCCGGGCGCATCGTCGAGGAAGGCCCGGTCTGGTCGGTGTTCGCCGACCCGCGCTCGGACGTCACCAGAAGCCTGCTTGGCGCCATCAGGCCGCAACTGCCGGCCGAGCTGACAGCCCGGCTGCTGCCCGCGGCCGGCGCCGAGACGATCCTGCGCGTCGACGTGGCTGGCGAGGCGGCAAGCGGCCCGCTGCTGTCCGATCTTGCCACTGCTGTTCCAGGCTCTTTCCGCCTCGTCCATGGCGGCATCGACCATATCCAGCAGCAGCCCGTCGGCACACTGTTCCTTTCTGTTCCCGGCAGCGATGCAACCCATCTCGCCGAAATCATCACATTCCTGAAGGCCCGCCAGGCGCGGGTGGAGGTGCTTGGCCATGTCGCCAGTCCTGTTTGAGCTTCTGCTGCGTTCGATCTGGGAAACCGTGCTGATGACCGCCGCCTCCGGCTTCATCTCACTGGTGTTCGGCCTGCCGCTCGGGCTCGCATTGATCGCCACCGAACGCGGCGGCATTGCCGAGAGCCTATGGGTGAACCGGGCGCTCGGCGCCGTCATCAACGGCTTCCGCTCGGTGCCTTTCATCATCCTTCTGGTGGCACTGATCCCGGTGACGCGACTGATCGTCGGCACCTCGATCGGCACATGGGCGGCGATCGTGCCGCTGTCGATCGCAGCCACGCCCTACTATGCGCGCATCGCCGAAGTGTCGCTGCGCGAGGTCGACCACGGCCTGATCGAGGCGGCGCGCGCCATGGGCGGCAACCGCTGGACGATCATCCGCGAGGTGCTGGTGCCCGAAGCCCTGCCCGGCATCGTCGCCGGCTTCACGGTCACGCTGGTGACGCTGATCGGCGCGTCGGCCATGGCCGGCGCCATCGGCGCCGGCGGCCTCGGCGACCTCGCCATCCGCTATGGCTACCAGCGCTTTGAGACCTCGGTGATGATCGCCGTGGTGATCGTGCTGATCATCCTGGTCTGCGGCATCCAGTGGGTAGGGGATCGTCTGGTGGCGAGGCTGGACCGGAGGGGGTGAGCCCGCTAATTAGGCTCGGACAGGATGGGGGCGAGGCCCCACGACTTCGTCATCCACGGGCGAAGCAGGAGCGAAGCGACGTCGCGGAGACCCGAGGATCCATGCCGCGACCTTAGTCGTGGAACGCAGCCGAGCAGAATTCTGCACCGTGGTGACGCGTTGGAGTCGCGGCATGGATCCTCGGGTCTGCGCTGCGTCGCTACGCTCCTTGCTTCGCCCGTGGATGACGAAGCGATGAGCGCGTTTTAGCTAATCGCGAAGGTCCGCGGCCCGCCGGCCAAGCGTCTAGCCGCGCAACCTAACCCCCTCCGGATCGAAGAACGGGATCTGCGCCACGACCGCGCGTGTCGGCCTGCCATCGATGTCGATGCTGAGTTCTGTGCCGAGGGCAGCAAAGGGCAGCCGCAGATGCGCCGTGGCCAGCACCTTCCCGAGGGAATAACCGTGGTCACTGTAGGTGACCACACCGGCGTCCTCGCCATCGGCCAGGACCCTGGCGTCGGTCGCGGCCGGCCTGTCACCGTCGAGGATCAGCCCGACCCATTGCTCGTCAAGGCCCTTGTCGCGGACCTTGAGCAGCGCTTCGCGGCCGACGAAATCGCCCTTGTCGAACTTGATCCAGCGGTCGAGGCCGACATGGAACGGCGTGCGCCTCTCGTCCATGTCGATGCCATGCGCCGGATAGGCCTTTTCCAGCCCGAGCGTGAACATCGCCAGCACGCCGTAAGGCTTCAGGCCAAAGTCACGACCGGTACGCATCAGTGCCTCCCAGACGGAGGCTGCCTCGTCGGCCGGTATGAACAGTTCGAAGCCAAGTTCGCCGGTGACGCCGGTGCGCGAGATCAGCACCCGCGTGCCGTTGATATGGCCTGACGTGAACGACCAGCGCTTCAACCCATCCAGATCTGCATCCGCAACCAGCGCCTTCAGCAGATCGCGCGAGCGCGGTCCCTGGATGGTCGGGAAAGCGATCGCAGCTGTGATGTCGGTGACATAGGCCTTGCGCCCCTGCGCATGATGCAACAGCCAGGGCAGCATCTTGAGGCGGTTGACGGAGCCGGTGACCAGCATGAAATGCTCCGGCGCCAACCGGAACACGGTGAGGTCATCCGTGATGCCACCATCCTCGCGGCAGACGGTGGAATAACGTACCTGGCCCGGTTTCATGGCGGCGGCGTCATTGACGATGACATGGTTGACCAGCGCCTCGGCATCCGGCCCCTTGATGTCCATCTTGCCCATCGTGCTGAGATCCTGCACGCCGACATTTCTGCGGGTGTTCAGATGCTCGTCGGCAATGCCGGAGTAATATTTGGCCGAGATGAAATCGCCGCCGACCCGACCCATGGTCGCGCCCAGTCCGACGATGCTGCTATAGAAGGGGGAGCGCCGCTCAGCCAACGAAGTCTCCATTGTTTGCCGACGGGAAAAATACGAGCTTTTGCATCGTCAGCAGAGACGGAAACGACATGCCTTGCGCCGATCACGGCGGATCGAACGCCGTTGCAATTGGCGGTGTGTCAGCCGGCGCGCTGCTTGTCCGTCGCTTTCCGGTCGATGGCGAGTTCGCCTGCCGACAAGACCACCCCAAATTTTTCGCTGGCTTCCTCTGACGTGTAGTAGCCCAGCGCCACGTCGCGCAGCACCAGATCGGGATCGCGCTCACGCGGATCGCCATAGCCGCCGCCGCCCGGCGTGCCGACGCATACGCGGTCGCCGGCCTTGAGCGCGATATCCTGCTCCTTGGAGAGATGTGCCGGCACGTGTTCCTCGCCGTTGCGGAAAACGGTCACGGTGTTGACCGCGCCGTCCTTGCCGCCGAGTGCGCCTTGCGGGCCGAAACGGCCGTGATCCATGACGAAGGAGGCGCGCGCATCACCGCGCAGGATCTCGACCTCATAGGCGAGGCCAAAACCGCCGCGATGCTTGCCGGCGCCGCCCGAGCCTTCGCGCAAGGCGTAGTGGCGGTAGAGTACCGGAAAGGCCTGTTCCATGATCTCGACCGGCGGCGATTTGGAAATGCCGATGGTCGAGCAGCCATTGGTCAGCCCATCATGGCCTGAATTGCCGCCATAGCCGCCGCCGGAGATCTGATACATGACGTAGTCGCGGTCGCGCGCCGGATCGTTGCCGCCAAGCGCGAAATTGCCGCTGGAGCCGGCGGGGGCGGCCGTCACCTTCTCCGGCAACGCCTGCACCATGGCCGCGAACACCGCTTCGGCGATACGCTGCGACACTTCGGCGGCGCAGCCCGAGACAGGGCGCGGGTATTTCGCGTCGAGGAACGTGCCTTCCGGCGGCTTGACGATCAGCGGCTCAAACGCGCCAGCGCTGATCGGCACATCCGGGAAAATGTGACGCATGGCCAGATAGACGGACGACAAAGTGGTCGCCAGCACGCTGTTCATCGGTCCGGCGCAGGGTTTTGACGAGCCGGTGAACTCGAAGGTCAGCGTGTCGCCCTGTTTCTCGACGGCGAGCGCAATGGTCAAAGGCTCGTTGACCACCCCGTCGGAATCGACAAACGCCTTCGAATGGTAAGTGCCGTCGGGAATGGCCGCTATGTTGGCGCGCATCTGTTCGGCGGCGCGGCGACGCAATTCGGCAATCGCCTCGACAACAGTTTCGTCACCGTAGCGATCCAGGATTCCGTTGAGCCGGTCCTGGCCGATCAGCAATGCGGCCGCCTGGGCCCTGATGTCGCCGATGCGCTGATCGGCAACGCGGATGTTGGAGCAGATGATGGCGTAGATCTCCGGATCGAGCACACCCTTCTTGAACAGTTTCACCGGCGGCAACCGCAGGCCTTCCTGCTCGACCGCGGTCGCCGACGCGGAAAACCCGCCCGGCACCGAACCGCCAATATCGGGCCAATGGCCGGTGTTGGACAGCCAGCAGAAAATCTTGCCGTCCCGGTAGACCGGCATGGCGAAGCGCACGTCCATCAAATGGGTGCCGCCGAGATAGGGGTCGTTGACGATATAGATGTCTCCCGGCTCGGGGGCCAAGCAGCGGCCGTCGGCAATCATCTCGATCACCGTTTTGGTCGAATACTGCATGACGCCGACGAACACCGGCAAGCCCTGGCTGCCCTGCGCGATCAGCGAGCCATCGACGGCCGAATAGATGCCGTCGGAGCGGTCGTTGGCCTCGGCGATCACGGGCGAGAAGGCGGCGCGCGAAAAGGTCAGGTCCATCTCGTCGCAGACCTGCTGCAGCGCCGCCTGGAGGACCGAAAGGGTGATGGCGTCGAGTTTTGCCATATCAGGACTCGCCAATGTCGATGATGATGTTGCCGTCGGCGTCGCAGCGGGCGCGGTCGCCGGGTTCGAGCACGGTGGTGGCGTCCATCTGTTCGAGGATCGCCGGGCCTTCGATGACCGCGTCAAGCGGCAGCTTTTCACGCGCATACACCGGTGTGTCGTGCCATTGGCCGGCGTACCAGACCGGCCGGATCTCGCGCCGCGCCTCATCCAGCGTTTTGGCACGCCCGCCCGGGTCGATCAGGCGGGAAAGGTCGATCGCCGGGCGCACGCCGGTCACCGAGGTGTTGAGGTTGACGAGGTTGGCGCGGATTTCCGGCAATTCGACCTTGAAGCGGGCGAAATATGCCTTTTCGAACAGCTGCTGCAGCGTCGCCCGCGTCACCGATGACGATGGCAGCGGCACGTTGATGATGTGGGTCTGGCCGACGAACTGCATATCGGCGGAGTGCGTGACGCGGATCGTCTCAGGCTTCACCGCTTCCTTGCCAATCAGCTCCGCACCTTCGTTTCGGTGCCGTTCCAATACAGCGTGAAGCTGGGCTTGGTCGAGCACCGCGACAGGCTGATTGATCGTGTTGACAAAGTCGTGGCGCAGATCGGCGACGACGCAGCCGAGCGCGTTGGTGATACCGGGCCGTGCCGGCACCAGCACCTTGGGCAGACCGAGCTCGCGCGCCAGGGCGGTGGCATGCAGCGGGCCGGCGCCGCCAAAGGCGAACAGCGCGAAGTCGCGCGGGTCGTGGCCACGCGATACCGAGACCATGCGGATGGCCCCGGCCATCTTCATGTTGCCGAGCCGCAGCACCGCGCCCGCCGCCTCGACGCCGGACAGGCCGGTCGCCTTGCCGATCTTGTCCTCGAAAATGCCGGTGACGCGCTCTGATGTGACCGGGTTTTCGACCGCCAGCAGCTTCTTCGGCGCCAGCCGGCCGAGCACCAGGTTGGCGTCGGTGATGGTCGGCTCGAGGCCGCCGCGCCCGTAACAAATCGGGCCGGGATTGGCGCCGGCGCTTTCCGGACCGATCTGGATCAGGCCGGCCGCATCGACGCGGGCGATCGAGCCACCGCCGGCGCCGACCGTGTGCACCGCCACCATCGGCACATGGATCGGCATCGCGTATTCGATCTCGATCTCGTTCGACACAGCCGGCTCCGCATTGCGGATCAGCGCCACGTCGGTGGAGGTGCCGCCCATGTCATAGGTGACTAGGTTTTCGAAGCCGGCGCGCTTACCTGTATAGGCGGCGGCGATGACGCCCGAGGCCGGACCGGACATGACGGTCTTGGCCGATTCACGTGTGACGAAGCGGGCCGAGATCATGCCGCCATTGCCGTTCATGATCAGGAAGTCGCGGGCATAGCCTTTTGCCCCCAGTTCCTTGCGCAGCCGCTCGACATAGCGCTCGAGGATCGGCTGTACCGAGGCGTTGATCGAGGCGGTGACGCCGCGCTCGAATTCGCGCGCTTCCGACAGCAGCGCATGGCCCGCCGTGATGTAGCCGTTCGGCCAGAATTCGGCGGCAATTTGGGCGGCGCGGCGCTCATGCGTCGGGTTGGCGTAGGAATGCAGAAAATGGATGACGAGGGATTCGCAGCCGGCCGCGATCAGCGTCTTTACCGCCTCGCGCATTTCCGCTTCGTCAAGCGGCGTGCGTATCGCGCCCGACGCTTCGACGCGCTCCGAGACTTCGAGCCTGAGATTGCGCGGGATGATCGGCATGAAGCTGCCGGTCATGCCATAGGCCTGCGGCCGTGTCCGCCGGCCAAGCTCGATCACATCGCGAAAACCGCGCGTGGTGATCATGCCGGTTTTCGCCAGCCGGCGCTCGAGCACCGCATTGGTGGTGGTGGTCGTGCCATGCACGATGAGATCGATGCCGTCGATGGCAAATCCGGTGGCGCCGAGTGCCGAAACGACGCCGAAGGCCTGGTTGTCGACCGTGGTCGGAGTCTTGGCTAGATACACCCTGCCACCGTCGCGCCCGTCGATCAGGAGCAGGTCGGTGAAGGTGCCGCCAACGTCGATACCGGCAACGACATTTCCCAGGGAATCATGCGCTTGCGCCGAAAAATTCTCTTCCATCGTCGAAACCCGAAATGCGCGGACTACGGATATGCGTCAGTTTGGAAAGCTGTTTTAAGCGAGCATCTTGACGCAAATATCGTTTGTATACTAATAAATTCGGGACACAAGAGCTTGCCGCTTTGGAGTGTGCAAACAGCACGCCGGGACCTGAATGGTTCGGGCGCGCAGGTGAAGGTTTGGCGCCCACATCCGCAGTTGGGCCAGAAGGTTGGATTTGATGAACACCACATCCGCGCTCAACACCGCCGGTGCTCGCCCGCTGCAGTTCCCGATTCCGGCCAATGTCTATGCCGAAACAGTCGTTTCGGTGAAGCACTACACCGATCGGCTGTTCTCGTTCCGTATCACCCGTCCGCAGTCGCTGCGCTTCCGCTCCGGCGAGTTCGTCATGATCGGCCTGCCCAATGCCGAGAAGCCGGTGTACCGCGCCTATTCGGTGGCAAGCCCGGCCTGGGACGAAGAGCTGGAATTCTTCTCGATCAAGGTGCCGGACGGCCCGCTGACCTCGGAGCTGCAGAAGATCCAGGTCGGCGACACGGTCATCATGCGCCAGAAGTCGACCGGCACACTGGTGGTCGACGCGCTGACCCCGGCCAAGCGGCTGTTCATGATCTCGACCGGCACCGGCATCGCGCCCTTCGCCAGCCTGCTGCGCGACCCCGACACCTACGAGAATTTCGAGCAGGTGATCCTGACCCACACATGCCGCGACAATGCGGAACTGACCTACGGCCAGGATCTGGTGGCGGCGCTGGAAAGCGACCCGCTGATCGGCGAACTGACCGGCGGCCGCGTCACGCTCTACAATTCGACGACCCAGGAAGAGTCGGCACGCATGGGCCGCATCACCGCGCTGATCGGCTCCGGCAAGTTCTACACCGATCTCGGCATCGAGAAGCTCAATCCGGAAACGGACCGCATCATGATCTGCGGCTCGATGCACATGCTCAAGGATGTCAAGGAGCTGGCCGAAAGCCTCGGCTTCGAAGAAGGCTCGCTGCATCATCCGGCGACGTTCGTGGTCGAGCGCGCCTTCGTTGGCTGAGCCCAAGCGACCGCATCTTGAATCTACATTTTGACCATGCGGTCAAAAATCAGCTGCTCCCGTAGCCTTTTTCAGCTATGACGGCCCAAAGGACTCGTGAAGTATGACTTCGCGGGCTATCTTCGTGCGTGTCGCCCAAAAGTGTCGAGCGGTTTTGGGAAAACGACGCGCACCAAGACATAAGCGCATGTCGCTGAATGAAAGGGCAGGAGATGAGCAGCACAATCCGCGAAGCCGATCTTGGCACCAAGGTGACGCCGCTGCCCGCGCGTAACGCCGCCAATACCCCCGTCCCGCACGACCATTGTATTGCGCGCAATCCAGGCATGAAGCTCGACCTCGGCTTCATGGAATCGGTGCGCAGCGTCAACCGTTCGGCGCTGGAACGGCGCGTCGCCAGCCTGACCAAGCGGCGCTCGATCAAGGCCGACAACCAGGCGGCCTGGTTGCTGCGCGCTGTCGCTTGCATGGATTTGACGACGCTGAATTCCAACGACACCGAGGAGCGCGTGCGCCGGCTCTGCGCCAAGGCGATCAATCCGTTCCGCCGCGACATCGTCGAGGGCCTCGGCATTTCTGGTGAAACCATCCGCCCGGCGGCCGTCTGCGTCTACCATCCCTTCGTCGCCACCGCCGTCGATGCGGTGCGCGGCACCGGCATCCATGTCGCCGCTGTCTCCACCGCCTTCCCGCATGGCCTTGCGCCGCTGTCGACCCGCCTGCAGGAGATCGAGGCCTCGGTCCGCGACGGCGCCGACGAGATCGATGTCGTCATCCCGCGCGGCCTGGTGTTCGGCGCCAAGTGGCGGGAACTTTACAATGAAATCGTCTCGATGCGCGCCGCCTGCGGCGATGCGCATCTGAAGGTCATCCTCGGCACGGGCGACCTCGCGACGCTGCGCAATGTCATGCTGGCCTCGATGGTGGCGATGATGGCGGGCGCCGATTTCATCAAGACCTCGACCGGCAAGGAAAGCGTCAACGCGACGCTGCCCGTCGGGCTCGCCATGGTGCGTGCCATCAGGGCCTATTTCGAGGAGACCGGCTACCTCATCGGCTTCAAGCCGGCCGGCGGCATTTCCACGGCCAAGGCCTCGCTCGACTGGCTGGTTCTGATGAAGGAGGAGCTCGGCCGGCCATGGCTGGAGCCCGAGCTGTTTCGCTTCGGCGCGTCGAGTCTCTTGACCGACATCGAGCGGCAGCTCGAACATCATCTGACCGGTCACTATTCGGCCAATCATCGCCACGCGATGGCGTGAGCCTTTACCCCCCCCCCGATCGGCTTTTGCCGATCGACCCTCCCCACAAGGGGGAGGGTGAAGGAGGAGCCCAATGAACATTCTCGACCGCTATCACGCCATGGACTACGGCCCGGCGCCGGAAGCCCGCAACGAGGCCGATGCCTGGCTTGCCGCGCGCGATTTCGGCAAGGCGCTGTTCATCGACAGCGCCTGGAAAGCAGCGTCCGGCGGCAAGACTTTCGAGACCAGCGAGCCGTCATCCGGCAAGCTGCTGGCGAAAGTGTCCGACGCCAGTGCCGCCGATATCGACGCGGCGGTTGCGGCCGCCGCCAAGGCGCTGCCGAAGTGGTCGGCGTCCTCCGGCTATCAGCGCGCCAAGGTGCTTTATGCCATTGGCCGTGCCATGCAGCGCCATCAGCGCCTGTTCGCGGTGCTGGAGACAATCGACAATGGCAAGCCGATCCGCGAAAGCCGCGACATCGACGTGCCGCTGGCGATCCGCCATTTCATCCATCATGCCGGCTGGGCGCAGGCGCTGGACAGGGATTTCCCCGGCCACAAGGGTGTCGGCGTCGTCGGCCAGATCATCCCGTGGAATTTTCCGCTGCTGATGCTGGCCTGGAAGATCGCGCCTGCACTCGCCGCCGGCTGCACGGTCGTGCTGAAGCCGGCCGAATTCACGCCGCTGACATCAATCCTGTTCGCCGAGATCTGCGAGCGTGCCGGCGTGCCGAAAGGCGTTGTCAATATCGTCCAGGGCGGGCCTGAGGCGGGTGCGGCCATTGTCAACCACCCCGGCATCCAGAAGATCGCCTTCACCGGCTCTTCCGAGGTCGGCAAGATCATCCGCAAGGCAACCGCCGGCTCGGGCAAGAAACTGTCGCTGGAGCTTGGCGGCAAATCGGCCTTCGTCATCTTCGAGGACGCAGATCTCGACAGCGCAGTCGAAGGCCTGGTCGACGGCATCTGGTTCAACCAGGGCCAGGTCTGCTGCGCCGGCTCGCGCCTGCTGGTCCAGGAAGGCATTGCCGATGCCTTGATCGCCAAGGTCAAGACGCGGATGAGCCGGCTGCGCGTCGGCAGCCCGCTGGACAAGAACACCGATATCGGCCCGCTGGTCGACGCCACGCAGCTCGACCGCGTCAAGGGTCTGGTCGCCGAGGGCGCCAGACAGGGCGCCGTCTGCTGGCAGCCGGATGCGGCGCTGCCGTCCTCCGGCCACTACCATCTGCCGACGCTTGCCACCGGTGTTTCGCCGGCTAATATCTTGGCGCAGGAGGAGGTGTTCGGCCCGGTTCTGGCCACCATGACCTTCCGCAATACCGAGGAAGCGATCGAGCTGGCCAACAACACGCGCTATGGGCTGGCGGCTTCGGTGTGGAGCGAAAACGTCAACCTCGCTCTGCATGTCGCGCCGCAGTTGAAGGCAGGCGTCGTCTGGGTCAACGGCACCAATATGTTCGATGCCGCCTGTGGTTTTGGTGGCTACCGCGAGAGCGGTTTCGGCCGCGAGGGCGGGCGCGAGGGCATGTTCGAATATCTCGCGGCGAAATTGCCGCTCGGCCCGGTGATCAAGCCGGCCACCGTCTCGGCGCAGCCTGTCGAGCAGGCGGACGGCTCGACCATAGATCGCACGGCAAAACTGTTCATCGGCGGCAAGCAGGTACGACCGGACGGCAATTACTCGCTGGCCGTCGCCACCGCCAAGGGCAAGCTTGCCGGCGAAGTCGGGCTGGGCAGTCGCAAGGATATTCGCGATGCCGTCTCCGCCGCCCGCGCCTGCAAGGCATGGCCGGAGGCGACCGCCTACAACCGCTCGCAGGTGCTTTATTATCTGGCCGAGAACCTTTCCGGCCGCGCCGCCGAGTTTGCCGCCCGCCTCACCGAGCTGACCGGCGCCAGCGCCAAGGCCGCGCGGGAAGAAGTAGAACAGTCCATAGAGCGGCTGTTCCTCTATGCCGGCCTTGCCGACAAGTTCGAGGGCCGCGTGCACCAGCCGCCAGCGCGCGCTGTCACGTTGGCACTGCATGAGCCGGTCGGTGTCGTCGGCATCGTCGCGCCTGATACCGCGCCGCTGCTCGGCCTGATCTCGCTGGTCGCACCGGCGCTGGCCATGGGCAACACGGTGGTCGCGGTGCCGTCCGAGCGCTATCCGCTGCTGGCGACCGATCTCTACCAGGTCATCGAATATTCCGACGTTCCTGCCGGTGCCATCAACATCGTCACCGGCCGCAGCGCCGAACTTGCCGGCGTGCTGGCCAAGCACGACGATGTCGACGGGCTGTGGGTGTTCGCCGATGCCGAGACCTGCGCCAAGGCGGAAGCCGAGTCCATCGGCAACCTCAAGCGCGTCTGGAGCGGCAATGGCCGCGGCCTCGACTGGGCATCCGACGAAGCTGCCGGCGATGCCTTCCTGCGCCGCGCCGTCGAGGTGAAGAATGTGTGGGTGCCCTACGGCGATTGAGCCATGGGGCTGCCGCGATGGTGATCGCGTTCGGGCTTGACGCCCGGACTTATGTTCTTTAACGAGAAAAAACATTTTTATCTGTGAACTGACAACGGCGCAGGCCGCATGATCGCGCGTGACTGGCACATGACGCCCTGGCCAGCCGCAGGTAGATGCGGATCGACCCAAGCGGATGAGGAGAACAGCATGGCGGATCTGGCAGGCAAGGTTGTTGTCATCACGGCAGCGGCGCAAGGCATCGGCAAGGCGAGCGCGCTGGCCTTCGCCAAGGCAGGTGCTGTCGTCCATGCCACCGACATCAACGAGGCGCTGCTGGCTGAACTCGCCAAGACATCAGGCATCAAGACCCGCAAGCTGGACGTGCTCAATGACGAGGCCGTCAACGCCGCCTTTGCCGAGATCGGTGTCGTCGACGTGCTGTTCAACTGCGCCGGCTTCGTCCACTCAGGCTCGATCCTGGAGATGAAGGACGCCGATCTCGATTTCGCACTGAACCTCAATGTCCGCGCCATGATCCGCACCAGCCGGGCTGTGCTGCCCGGTATGCTGGAACGCGGCGACGGATCGATCATCAACATGGCGTCGCTGGCCAGTTCTACCAAGGGCGTGCCCAACCGCTTCGTCTACGGTCTGACCAAGGCCGCCGTCATCGGCCTGACCAAGGCGATCGCCGCCGACTATGTCGGCAAGGGCATACGCTGCAACGCCATTTGCCCCGGCACGGTCGAGAGCCCGTCGCTGCAGGACCGCATGCACGCGCAAGGCGACTATGATGCTGCCCGCGCCGCCTTCATCGCCCGCCAGCCGATGGGCCGGCTCGGCACGCCGGAGGAAATCGCCGATCTCGCCGTCTATCTGGCCGGCGCCACCTATACGTCCGGACAGGCCTACAATATCGACGGCGGCTGGTCGATCTAGCCGTCCCTAGGGACTGAAGACGAGAGTTGGCCCGGACAAAAGACCGCTTTGAACGGAAGACGGAAACGAGTTCGCGCTCAAGAAGATCGGTACCTTGTTCCGAAGGTCTGAAAATGATGGTTCGCCCGACACCAAGCGTGGCATCCACGCTTGCCCGGCCCCCATCCACTGGCTAGGTTCCGCCCGCCCAGGAACCACGTCGTCGCGGCGACGGAGCGAAATTGTAAACGGCCGTTGGCCGCAATCAGGAGAAGATGCATGAAACTGCTGCGCTATGGCGAGGTGGGAAGCGAGCGCCCAGGTCTGCTCGATGCGGACGGCACCATCCGCGATCTCTCCGCTCACGTCACCGACATTGGCGGCAGGGCACTCGATCCGGCATCGCTGGCTGATCTGGCCAAGCTCGATCCGAAGTCGCTGCCGGCGGTTTCCGGCAGCCCGCGCCTCGGCGCCTGCGTCACCGGCACCGGCAAGTTCATCTGCATCGGCCTCAACTATTCCGACCATGCCGCCGAAACCGGCGCCATCGTGCCGCCGGAGCCGATCATCTTCATGAAGGCAAGCTCGGCCATTGTCGGGCCGGATGACGACGTGCTGATCCCGCGCGGCTCTGACAAGACCGACTGGGAAGTCGAACTGGCCGTGGTCATCGGCAAGACCGCAAAATATGTCAGCGAAGCCGACGCCCTCGACTATGTCGCCGGCTATAGCGTTGCTCACGACGTCTCCGAGCGCGCCTTCCAGGCCGAGCGGCAGGGCCAGTGGACCAAGGGCAAGTCCTGCGACACATTCGGCCCGACCGGCCCATGGCTGGTGACCAAAGACGAAGTGGCCGACCCGCAGAACCTCAAAATGTGGCTGACGGTCAACGGCAAGACGATGCAGAACGGCTCGACCAAGACCATGGTCTATGGCGTCAAGTATCTGGTGTCCTATCTCAGCCAGTTCATGTCGCTCCACCCCGGCGACATCATATCCACCGGCACACCGCCCGGCGTTGGCCTCGGCATGAAGCCGCCGGTGTTCTTGAAGGCTGGTGATGTGGTGGAGCTTGGTATTGAAGGCTTGGGTCAGCAGAAGCAGACGTTCAAGGCTGACGTGTAGGCTTCTCTGTTCCCTTCCGGAATGAGAAGAGGAAGGGGCGAATTCGCGCCTTTCCTCTCCCCCGTCGATCGGGGGAGAGGTGTGGGGCGGAGAGCGCAGGCGTTGGGGGGGGCCGTGTGAGAGACGACC
>NZ_JAMYSA010000068.1:0-35905 GCF_040321735.1 Mesorhizobium sp. M0293 | reverse complement strand
CTCCCTCCTGCTCAGGTGGCTGAAGGGTTTTTTGTCCCTCTTGATCGCTCTCTTCCAACTCCGGCCCAAGCCGGTCGCCGCTTAGGGGCCGGATTGTTCACGGTCGACGGAATAGGGACTAGGCAGTAGGGAATAGAGGCCCCTACTGCCTACTGCCTACTGCCTACTGCCTACTGCCTAGCCTTCGGCGTCCCAAAACGCGCCGCTGCTGCCAGAAGCACGCCGAGCATCAGCCCGTTGAGGATGTGCCAGAGGAAGTGCGTGCCGAGCGGAAAGCTGCCGCAGACCAGCGGATCGATCATCCGGCAGATGACGGAGACGACGAAGATCGCCGATCCCGCAAGATTGTACCAGCCGGCGCGATTGCCGCTGGCCGCCACCAGCGCGCCGAAGAAGGCCAGCGCCAGGAACGGCGGTAGATAGCCCGTCGTGCCGTTCGAGGCCTGGCGCAGCCAGTCCGGCACGGCCAGGGTTATCGCCCCGGCAATCACGTAGAAGGCAATGAAGATGGCGATCGCCTTGCCCCATCGCAGGCCGAGGAAGCGCCGCAAATTGAACAGCGTGTAGGCCAGCGTGAAGCCGGCGATCGGCAGCACGTCGGCCCAGACCGTGCCCCTGGTGGCAAAGGTGTGGAAGATCGTCGAGCCGATGCCGATGGCCACCACCCACCAGGCCAGCACTTCGGCGAAAGTGCCGGTGCGCAGCCTTCGCACCTCGCGCACGCCCCACAGGCCGGCGGCAATGAAGGCGAGGTTCGTCAGGGCATTGACCGGTTCGGACCCGAATTCCGGCCCGGTTCGCTCGCAATAGAGGTCGATCGGCGCCAAAAGAGTTTGCCACATCGTGATTGCCGCCCGAATCGGTTTCTATCCTGAAGCGCAGACCTTCTCCTAGAGCAATTTCAGGAAAAGTGTGAAGCGGTTTTCGGTCCGAAATTGCGTCAAACCAAAGAGATAGAGCGGCTCGGCGTTTCGGTGAAACGATGAACCGCCCTATCGTGCCGTTGCGGTCGGCTGCAATGGCAAAATTTCACCGCAACGTGACTTCCCGTTGACTTCCGGTTCTGCCACATATTTCAGCAATCAAGACAAAGCCGGCACCACCGGCGGGAATCGGAATGACCATGGCCTCGGGAAAAACATTGTGGCTGGCAGCCCTTGCGCTGGCCTTCTCGGCGTTTGCCGACGCCGGGCATGCCGGCGAAGCTGACAAGCCTCAGATCGACAAACCATTGGGCGTGGTCGAATTGTTCACCAGTCAGGGCTGCAATTCCTGTCCCCCGGCCGATGCGTTGTTCGCTGAACTCGTTGCCAAGGAAGACATCGTCGCGCTCGCCTATCATGTCGACTACTGGGACTATCTCGGCTGGCAAGACACGCTGAGCCGCAAGGAGAACACCGAGCGGCAATATGATTATATGCGCGCCTTCGGCAGCCGCTCCGTCTATACGCCGCAGGCCGTCATCAACGGCCGCGTCCACGTCAACGGCGCCAGCCGCAGCGAGGTCGATGGCGCGCTCGCCCGCATGGCCAAGAGCGGCGAAGGCATGCGCGTCGCCATCAAGGTCAGCCGCACCAGCGACCGCGTCATGATCGACGCCGGCGATGCCGGCAGCGGCCCCAGCGATGCCCACGTCGTCATCGTCTATTTCGACCCGCCGCAGACGATCAAGATCGGCAAGGGCGAGAACACCGGCCACATGATGACCTACTGGAATGCGGTCACCGGCATCCAGACCGCCGGCATGTGGCACGGCAAGGCGCAGCGCTACGAACTGCCAATGAGCGAGATCGCCAAGAAGGGCGGCTGCGCCGTGCTGCTACAGTCCGTCGGCAAGGACGGCATGCCCGGTCCCATTCTTGGCGCAGCGTTCATTCACAAGCCGTAACAGATTCGCCGAAACGATCCTGCCTTCGTCATCCTGGGGCGAAACAGGAGCGGAGCGACGCAGCGCAGACCCGTGGATGACGACGTCGCGGTAATGCGAAGTCGTTTCACCCAATAAAAAACCGACGTCAGCTTGCTTCTGACGTCGGTCATTTAGGTTTTGGGATCGTCGCACCCGGCTCTCCTGAAGAAGAGCCGAGGTTGGTTCGATCCGACGCAGACCCGTGGGCGGGGGGCTTGGGGTTTACGAGCCGGTGCCGGACCGAACCGTCTCAGGCAACGTCGGTAAATTCGTCGGACATTGGGGCATGAGCGCGGATAAAAAAAGGCAGAAATGTGGCGAAGCATCACCAATTCCAACAAGGCGTTTCATAAAAGTGACTGGACGTTGCGGAAACAGCGCGCCGCCGCCCTGCTTCGCCGGGTCTTGCAATTCAGCCGCGAACACGCCAACTTTGGTTGGCAAAGATTCATTTTGAAGGATCGAGGCATGACCGATGACAGCGGCGGGACGGGGGATGGGGACGCATCCGCAATATTGATCCCGCTGCACGAGGCGCGTCGCGAGCGCCTCGATCAGCCGGTGCGGTTCGACCGGCGTGAGTTGGACCAGATCCTCAGGCTCTACGGACGCATGGTCGCCGCCAACGAATGGCGTGACTACGCCATCGATCATCTCACCGACCGCGCTGTGTTTTCCGTGTTCCGCCGCACCAGCGAAGTGCCGCTGTTCCAGATCGTCAAGGATCCGAAACTGGCCCGCAAGCAGGGCGCTTTTGCCGTCATTGCCGCCGGCGGCCGCATCTTGAAGCGCGGCCAGGAGCTCGGTCGGGTGCTTGGGATATTCGACAGCAAGCTGAAGCTTGTCGAGGCCTGAGCGGGGAATGGAGCAGGGGAATTGAAGAACTGGAGAATTGATGAACTGATGAGAAGCCCGCAGCGCGATTCATAGCCGCTGTTTCTTTGATCTTCAGTTCATCAATTCTTCAATTCCTCAGTTCATTTCCCTCTTAGCCCCTCGCGGAACTTCCTCTCCGGCAGCGATTCGGGATCAGGCGGCGCCGATGCCCCGCCATTCAGCGACAGCTGCATGAACACGGTGTCCAGCCAGCGCCCGTGCTTGAAGCCGGAACCTTCAAGGCGTCCCGAATGGCGAAAGCCGAGCTTTTCGTGCAATCGCACCGAGGCGCTGTCTGAACGGCCATCGCCGATCACGGCGATGATCTGGCGAAAGCCCGCCGCTTCCGCCGCCTCGATCAGGCCCTGCATCAGCTTGAGCCCGACGCCTTGGCCCTTGGCCTCGGGCGCGATATAGACCGAATCCTCGACGATGAAGCGATAGGCGGGACGCGGCCGGAAAGCACCGGCATAGGCGTAGCCGAGCACGGCGCCATCCTTCTCCGCCACCAGATAAGGAAAGCCGCCGGCTATCAAACTGTCGAAACGGGCGCCCATCTCGGCACGGCTGGGTGGCTCCAACTCGTAGCTGGCGGTGCCTTGAGTCACTGCGTCGGCATAGATTACCGTGATCCGGTCGAGGTCGGCCGCTGTCGCTACTCGAATCGTAATGCTGCTCATAATTTATGCATGCCATTTCCTTGCCCGCAATAACAGCAAGGACCGATACAAAAGAAAAGGGCGGCCGTTGGGCCGCCCTTCTGGAACTCGATGGTCCAGTCAGATCATGATCCAGACAAAGCCTAGCGCCGGTCGCCCATGAACTGCAGCAGGAACATGAACAGGTTGATGAAGTCGAGATAGAGCCTCAGCGCGCCCATGATCGCCTTGCGACCGGCGATATCCGAAGCATCGCCCTCGAAATACATCTCCTTGATCTTCTGCGTGTCATAGGCGGTCAGGCCCGCAAAAATCAGCACGCCGATCGCCGAAACAGCGAAGGACAGCGCCGACGACTGCAGGAAGATGTTGATCACCATTGCGATGATCAGACCGAACACGCCCATGATCAGGAACGAGCCTATCGCGGTCAGGTCGCGCTTGGTCGTGTAGCCATAGAGCGACAGCGCGCCGAAGCCCGCGGCGGTGGCGAAGAAGGTCTGCGAGATGCTGGCCGTGGTGTAGACCAGGAAGATCGACGACAGCGACAGGCCGACAAGGCCGGCATAGACCCAGAACGTCGTCTGCGCCGCCGAAACGCTCATCGACTGGACGCGGAACGACAGGAACAGCACGGCGGCGAGCGGCGCCAGCATCACCACCCAGCGCAGCGGCGAGCCGAAGATCGCATAGCCGAAGGAAGTCAGCATCTCGCCGCTTGGCAGCGTCGCGACAGCCGAAGCCGGATCGGTGGTGGTGGCCAGCATGATCGTGCCGACTGCGGCAAGACCGGTGATGAGGAGGCCAAGCCCCATCAGGTTGTAGACCTTGACCATATAGGCGCGCAGGCCCTGATCGATGTCAGCACCGACGCCGACGCCGGGCACGGCGCGCGTCTGGTAGTTGCGAATGGGATCAGCCATTGTAGTCCTCTATTGCTTCTGCCCCGTCCGGTGTCAGATCCTTCCGGACCCAGGCGCCGCTGGCAGGGCTCCAGCATGCCTGTGGCGAAATATGATGGTTATTCGCGCCAAGAACAAGACCGTAACCGGGTGTAATGCTTCGTGAGACACCGAAGTGCCGATTCCTCGGCTTTCCGGACGGCATTCCTACCAAGATTTAATCCGGGATGGCCGTTCCAGGCCTGAGGTCACAGGTTGCGCAGTACGGGTGCTGCCTTGTGTCCGAGCACCCGCCAGGTGCCGGCGAGACCTATGCCGACCGTGATGACAAGCGAAAACAGAATGGTCGCCACCGCCACCTCGGGCATGAAATGCGACGGCAATGTCATGATCCGGGCGACGACGAACCAGGCAGCCGCACTGCCCGCGGCCAGGGCGAAGATCGCCGTGGCAAGCCCGATCAGCATGTATTCGAGCGAGAAGGCTGATATCAGCGTCGTGCGTGTCGCGCCCAGCGTCTTCAGCACCACCGCATCGTGGATGCGCGCCCGGTTGCCGGCGGCAAGCGCACCGGCCAGCACCAGCACCGAAGCGATCAGCGCCACGCCGGCCGCGGCCCGGATCGCCGTCCCGAGCTGCCCGACCAGCCGGTTGACGATTTCGAGCGCATCCTTGACCCGCACCGTCGTTACCGCCGGGAAGGCGCGGGTGACGGCATTGAGGATGCGGGCGTCGTCTGCCGTCGAGGCATTCTTTTCGGTCAGCGTCGCCATCCAGCCATGCGGGGCGCCCGTGAAGGTGTTGGGCGAGAACACCATGACGAAATTGATGCCCATCGTCTCCCATTCGACCTGGCGGAAATTGGCGATCCTGGCTGTGACATTGCGGCCGAGCACATTGACGGTGACGGTGTCGCCGAGCTTCAGCCCGATTTCCTTGCCTTCCACGGCCGAGAAGGAGACCAGCGGCTCGCCGCTATAATTGTCGGGCCACCAGCTGCCCTCGGTCAGTGTGGCGTTTTCCGGCTGTTTGGCGTCATAGGTCAGCCCGCGATCGCCCTTCAGCACCCATGCGCCTTCCGCCGGCACCTTCACCTTGTCGACATCGACGCCGTTCAGCGCCATCACCCGGCCGCGCAGCATCGGCACCTTGGCGAGTGTTCCCTGCGGCGCCTCCTTGCCGACCAGCGCCGAGAAGGCATCGACATCGCTGCTCTGGATATCGACGAAGAAGAAGTTCGGCGCCCGTTCCGGCAGGCTGCCGGAGATCTGCCGCCTGAGATTGCCGTCGATCAGCGCCAGCGTCACCAGCAGCGTCAGCCCAAGTCCCAGCGACAGCACAACCGATGGCGTCAAGGCGCCCGGCCGATGGATATTGCCGATGGCGAGCCGCAGCGCTACGAAGCGCACACGCGGGCTCTTCCTGGCCGCCCATTGCACCAGCGCGCCGACAAGGCGCAGCACCAGAAAGGCGAAGATGGTGGCGCCGACGAAAATCGAGGCGATGCGCTGGTCGCCCGAGAATAGAATTGCCAGCGCCGCCAGCATGAGCGCGATGCCGACAGCCGCCGCGACATAGACCGGACGCGAGAAGCCGCGGCCTTCCAGCCCCATCTCGCGAAACAGCGCGGTGGCCGGCACGTCGCGGGCGCGGCCGAGTGGCAGCAGCGCGAAGGCGAGCGTCACCAGCAGGCCGAACAGCGCCGCCATGCCGAGCGCGCCGGGATAGAAGCCGCCTGCCGCCGGCACCGGAATGACCTGATGAAGGGCCGCACTCGCCGCGAACGGCATCAGCGTGCCCAGCACCAGTCCGAGCACAATGCCGAGCGCGGCAATGATCAGGATCTGCACCAGGTAGACGGCAAAGACGAAGCCGCCCGAAGCGCCCAGGCTCTTGAAGGTGGCGATGACGCCGCGCTTGCCGTCGAGATAGGCGCGCACCGCATTGGCGACGCCGACGCCACCGACGACCAGCGCCGTCAGCCCGACCAGCGTCAGGAACTGCGAGAAACGCTCGATGTTGGACGATAGCGCGGGAGCGGCGTTGCTGCGCGTGCGGATCGACCAGCCGGCCTCGGGAAAATCCTTGGCCGCCTGATCCTGGATGGCCTTGAGCCGCGCCTCGTCGGCGTCGGCCGGCAGGCGGATCTTGTAGGCATTTTCGACTAGGCTACCCGGCTGGATCAGTCCGGTGGCGGCCAGCCCTTCGGTCGAGATCATCAGCCTTGGCGCAAAGCCGAAACCGTCGGACACTGCGTCCGGTTCGGTGACCAGCCTGGCGCGCAGTTCGAAAGTGGCGGTGCCGAGCTTCAGCCGGTCGCCGATCCTGAGATGCAGCCGCTCGAACAAAAGATCGGGGGCCGCGGCGCCGAAAACGCCGAACTCTTCGCCGAACAGTTCCTGCTTCGACAGTGCCGGCTCGGTGTCCAGCGCGCCGTAGAGTGGATAGGCATCGTCGACCGCCTTGGCCTCGACCAGCGCCTGGTCGGATCCGTCGGCGAGACGCGCCATCGAGCGCATGCTGGCGGTTCTGGAAACGGTGCCTAGCCCGTCCAGGAAACCGCGTTCGGCCTGGCTGGCGTCACGCTGGTTGATCTGGAAGCGGAGATCGCCGCCAAGCAGCGTCTGGCCCTGATTGGCGACACCGGCGGTGATCGAACGCGCCACCGAGTTGACACCGCCGATGGCCGCGACGCCGAGCGCGATGCAGGCGAGGAAGATGAGGAAGCCGGACAGGCCGCCGCGCATCTCACGCAGCGAGAAGCGAACCGCGAGCCTCAGCGTCTGCGACAACGGCATCAGGCGGTTACCTTGAGGGGTGCCGGCGCCTCTATCCGACCGGACCGCATCGAAACCTGGCGCGAACAGCGTGCCGCAAGGGCCGGATCATGGGTGACCAGAATCAATGTCATGCCGCGCTCGGCCGCCTTGGCAAACAATAGATCGGCGACTTGCCGCCCCGTTGCCTGGTCGAGATTGCCGGTCGGCTCGTCGGCAATGAGAATGCGCGGCGACGGCGCCAGTGCGCGGGCGATCGCCACGCGCTGCTGCTCGCCGCCCGACAATTCACCGGGATAATGGGTGACGCGGTCGCTGAGGCCAACCGAAGCCAGCTCGCGCGCCGCCACCGAAAACGGATCGGCATGGCCAGCCAATTCCAGCGGCACTGCGACATTTTCGAGCGCCGTCATGTTGGGAATGAGATGAAAGGACTGGAACACGATGCCAATGTTTCGGCCGCGAAACGAAGCAATCTGATCCTCGCTTTTGCCGTTGAGAAGCTCGCCGGCGATTCGGACCGTGCCCGAATCGACCCTTTCCAGGCCTGCCAGAACCATCAGCAATGTCGACTTGCCCGAACCAGATGGCCCGACGATGCCGGTCGCCTCTCCGTCAGCCACATCGAGGCTGACACCCTTCAGCACATGGACGGAAGAGGCCCCCTCGCCAAGGGTCAGTGATACATCTTTCAGCACAATGACGGCTTCTGTCAAAATGAAAGCGTCCTATATCTAGGGATGAAGGCTCTGCTTGCCGGAAGCCGCCGCCGGAAGAATTCCTTGCTCATATGGGGCCTGCCGCATGTCTTTCAAACGCAGTATTGCCGCAGGCTTCATCGTTTTCCTCGCCATTTGCGGCGCTCTGCCGTCGGCGCGGGCCGAGCCGTTCAAGATCGTCGGCTTCGGTGACAGTCTGATGGCGGGCTTCGGCCTTGGCCCGGACCAGGGCTTTACCGACAGGCTGCAGGCAGCGCTGAGCGCCAAGGGCCATGATGTGACCGTCGCCAATGCCGGCGTCTCCGGCGACACGACGAGCGGCGGCCTGGCACGGCTCGACTGGTCGGTGCCCGACGGCACGCAACTGGTCATTCTCGAACTCGGCGCCAACGACATGCTGCGCGGCGTCTCGCCCGATATCACCAGGAAGAACCTGGACGAGATGTTGGGCAAGCTGAAACAGCGCAAGATCGCCGTGCTGTTGGCCGGCATGCGAGCCGCCCCAAATCTCGGCGCCGACTACCAGAACGCCTTCGACGCCATATTTCCGGACCTGGCCAAGAAATACGAGGTTGCGCTCTACCCGTTCTTTCTCGACGGCGTCGCCGGCCAGCCCGGCATGCAGCTCGAGGACGGCCTGCATCCGAGCCCGCAAGGCGTCGACCACATGGTCGAACGCATCCTGCCGACGGTCGAGAAGGCCATCGCGGCGGTGCCGGGCGGTTCGTGAGGGGGACTGGAGCTGTTTCCGTTGGGGAAGCTTTTTAGCAAGGACTGTGACCAACAAACATCTTGCCCCGTTTGACTATCGATGATTCGCTATGGGTACAGTTCGATTCGAGGAAGGGAGGCTCTTCATGCCGCGTCTTTTCACCGCCCTCGAAATTCCGCGTGACGCCGCCCTTTCGCTGTCCCTGCTGCGGGGCGGCCTGCCAGGCGCCCGCTGGATCGACGTCGAGAACTACCATCTGACGCTGCGCTTCATCGGCGATGTCCCAGGCCATGTCGCCGACGAGATCGCCAACGCGCTCGACCGTGTCCATCGCCCCTCCTTCTCGCTGAACCTGTCCGGCGTCGGTGCTTTCGGCCAGAAAAAACCGCACGCGGTGTGGGCCGGCGCTTCCGCTTCTCCCGATCTTGGCGCCCTTCAGGGCGAGATCGACCGCATCTGCCAGCGGCTTGGCATCCCCGCCGACCCGCGCAAGTTCATGCCGCATGTCACACTTGCAAGGCTGCGCAATTCGACCCCGCTGGACGTCGCCCAGTATCTGTCGGCACGCGGCAATTTCTCGACGCTGCCGTTTCGCATCGGCCGTTTCGTGCTGATGTCGTCGCGCGATTCGGTCGGCGGCGGCCCCTACATCGTCGAGGAAGCCTGGCCGCTGTCGGGCACGGATGCCCGCGCCTCCAGCCTTGTCGCCAGCGCCTCCGACGCCTCGCGGATCATGCGGTAGACCGAAGCGAAGGCTTCCGCTCCGTCATAGTAGGGATCGGGCACCTCGCGCGCTTTTCCCTGGGCGAATTCCAGGAACAGATGGATGCGATCGCGCATGGCCGCCGGCGCCAGCGCTTTCAGGTCGGCGACATTCGACCGGTCCATGCCGAGGATCAGGTCGAAGCGGGAGAAATCCTCCGGTGTGATCTTGCGCGCTCTCTGTCGGGAAATGTCGACGCCGTGACGCACCGCAACCGCGATCGAGCGTGGATCGGGCGCCGAGCCGACTTCCCAGCCGCTGGTGGCGGCTGAATCGAGCAGCATATTCCGGCCCGGCTGGCGCTCGGCCCAAACCGCGCGAAAGATGCCCTCCGCCAGTGGCGACCGGCAGATGTTACCGAGGCAGACGAAAAGAATGGAATTTATGGGCTTCGCGCTCATCGATCCGACGCTATGGTGAGGACTTGAGCCGAAATAGCACGGGAAGCTGACATGACGAGAGAGAAACTGGGCAAGGACGCAATCGCCGCGGCATTGGTCGGGCTCGAGGGCTGGGCACTGGCGGCGGATGGCGCCTCCATCAAGCGCACATTCACCTTCGCGAATTTCTCCGAGGCTTTCGCCTTCATGACCCGCGTCGCGCTTGCCGCCGAGAAGATGGACCATCATCCCGACTGGTCGAATATCTACAAGACCGTCGACGTGACGCTCAACACCCACGATGCCGGTGGCGTTACCGCGCTCGATATCGATCTGGCGAAGAAGATGAACCGCTTTGCGGGTTAAGGAGATCCAAAGGTGCGCAACCCCCGCTTCGTCATCCACGGGCGGAGCGGGAGCGAAGCGGACGCGCAGACCCGAGGATCCATGCCGCGACGGTGGCGGAGGGTGCAGCGGAGCAGAATTCAGCACCGCTGCGTCGCTCTCGAGTCACGGCATGGATTCTAGGGTCTGCGCCGCGTCGCTTCGCTCCTTGCTTCGCCCTAGAATGACGACGGGAGGGGCGTTTCCACTAATCTCCAAAGAGGCGATTGCCAGCTTGACGAGCGCCTTTGTAGGCCGGCATCCCCTTGAACCGTAGGTCCGCGCGGCAAACACCGATTCCGACTTTCGGGTCGAGGAATGCGCCGGTATCTTGCAGTAGGGGTCGCCTTTCACCACATTTTCGCTCGCGGGCATGCGCTGGGTTGCGCATGGGCCCTGCAAGGAGACACTGATGGCGCGACAATCCGGTTTTGATTTCTTCGGCTTTGGCGGCAAGCTCGCCGACGAGAACGAAGTACGCGAGAAATTCTGGCGGACAGCCAAGAAGGCCGCGCGGCAGATCCCGTTCATGGAAGAGGTCGTGGCCTCTTATTACTGCGCCATGGACAAGAACACGCCGCTGCGCGCCAAGGGCATTCTGCTGGCCGCGCTCGGCTATTTCGTGCTGCCGGTGGACGTCATCCCCGACTTCGTCCTCGGGCTGGGCTTCACCGATGACATCGCCGTGCTCACTGCCGCGATCACTGCCGTCAGCGCCCACATCACCCCGGCGCACCGGCAGGCCGCCAAGGACGCCATCGCCGACAAGGGCTGAGCACGCCATCGCATGCGAAACGCCGCTGAAGCCGGCTTTCGGTGGCAGCGAAAAAAGTCAAACTCTTGCCGCTTTCGTGGCCTCCAAGTCGCCAAAGGGACGTCGCGCCACCCGCTGAGAGGGCGGCGGCGCGGGAATGGCGGCGGTTTCCTTGGGTGAGGGTCCTTTTCTCAAAGGAAATTCACCGTTTGGTAACCCAGATTAAATCAAAATGAAGCGACGGGCAGGACGCCAAGCCGGCCTGCCGCCGCACCTTTGGAATACAGGAAAAACGATGCGCGGATTGATTGCTATAGTTTCGAGCCTGGTCTTGGTGGCCGTGGCGGCGCCGGCACTGGCGCAGTCGGCGACCAAGATCGGCCAGCACAATGCCTGGGGCACCTACAGCTACCAGGCATCGGGCGGCAAGGTCTGCTATGTCCTGACCGTGCCGACCGACAAGCAGCCGCCGACGCTCGATCATGGCGACATGTTCTTCTTCGTCAGCCAGCGGCCCGGCCAGCAGGTGTCCTACGAGCCGCAATTCATCGCCGGCTACAATTTCCAGGAAGGCTCCAAAGCCACCGTCACCATCGACAAGAAGACCTTCTCGATGTTCACGCGCGGCAAGTCGGCCTGGGTTGAGAATGCCGCCGAGGAGCCGGTGCTGATCGCCGCCATGAAGACCGGCACCGACATGAAGGTGACCGCGAAGTCCGGCCGCGGCAACCCGACCTCCTATGTCTTCTCGCTGAAGGGCATTTCGGCGGCGCTGACGTCGATCGCCAAATGCAAATAGACAGGCTTGCAAATAGGCAAAGCTGCGCTTTGAATTGAAGGCCGCGCCGCAAAGCGCGGCCTTTTGCTTTTTCAGGCCGGCGTGCGCCGGCGGTTCAGTCTTACATGGCCATTTTTTCACATTCGGCCTGAGCCTTCTTGGTCGACGTGTCGATCATATAGGCTTTGCCCTTGGCGTCGGTCATCATCATCATGCAGTGCTTGATCGGCTTTGCCATCTTCATCATCTCGGCCGCCATCTTCGCGTCCGGCTTCATGGTGCCCATATGCCCATCCGGCATGATCGCCGTCACCTCTCCGCCCTTCATCATGGTCATTGTGCCCATCGCGTCTTCGGCAAATGCCTGCGAGGCGGAAAGGCCGACGAGGCCGGCAATCACGGCGAGCTTAATCGAGTTCATTCTGCATACTCCCATTTTGTACGGGCATGGTCGCCCTCTTCAGACTTCGAAGGCGGATGGGAATCGTTACGACTACACGATCATGTGATCGCTCCCCTCGCAGCGGGAGGACAGGAGAAGGTTGCCAGATCGCCATAGCGGACCGTCGGCCGGCATCTATGGTTTGCATTCCCACCGCATGACTCTGCCCTCAACCTGTGCTATGCGCCGCGCTTCATGCCGGCACGATAAGTGAAATCGGCCGCAAACCGCTTATATCTGTGCAACCATGACCCTTTCATTCGATCTCACCACCGAAGGCGCCCGTGACGCGTTGCGTGCCCGTGCGGCACTGCCCGAAAAGCAGTCGTTGATCGGCCTGACGCGCACTGAGCTCGGCGAGGCCCTTGTCGCTTCGGGAACCGTGCCGGAACGCCAGGCGAAAATGCGCGCCCAGCAGCTCTGGCACTGGATGTATGTGCGCGGTGTTTCCGACTTCGCCGGCATGTTCAACATCTCCAAGGATTTGCGCGCCGAACTGGACAAGCACTTCACCGTCGCCAGGCCCGAAATCGTCGAGGAACAGATTTCCTCCGACGGCACGCGCAAATGGCTGTTCCGCTTTCCGCCGCGCGGCGCTGGGCGGCCCGTCGAGATCGAGACCGTCTATATTCCCGAGGAAGGCCGCGGCACGCTCTGCATCTCCTCGCAAGTCGGCTGCACGCTGACCTGTTCGTTCTGCCACACCGGCACGCAGAAGCTGGTGCGCAACCTGACCGCGGAAGAGATCCTCGCCCAGTTGCTCACCGCCCGCGACCGGCTTGGCGATTTCCCCGATCGAGACACGCCCGACGGCGCCATCGTGCCGGCCGAGGGCCGCAAAGTCTCCAACATCGTCATGATGGGCATGGGCGAGCCGCTCTATAATTTCGAAGCGGTGAAGAAGGCGCTGCTGATCGCCTCCGATGGCGATGGCCTGTCCTTGTCGAAGCGGCGCATCACGCTGTCGACCTCCGGCGTCGTGCCGGAAATCTTCCGCACCGGCGAGGAGATCGGCGTCATGCTGGCTATCTCGCTGCATGCCACCAACGACGATCTCCGCGACCTCCTGGTGCCGATCAACAAGAAGTATCCGCTGAAGGACCTGATCGCTGCCTGCCGCGCCTATCCCGGCCTGTCGAACGCTAGGCGCATCACCTTCGAATATGTCATGCTGAAGGACGTCAACGATTCCATCGAGGACGCCAAGGGCCTGATCAAGCTGCTCAAGGGCATTCCGGCCAAGATCAACCTGATCCCATTCAACCCGTGGCCGGGCACCAACTACCAGTGCTCGGACTGGGAGACGATCGAGAAATTCGCCGACTACATCAACAATGCCGGCTACGCCTCGCCGATCCGCACGCCGCGCGGCCGCGACATCCTCGCCGCCTGCGGCCAGCTCAAGTCGGACTCCGAGCGCATGCGCAAGGTCGACCGGCTGGCGCTGGAGGCCATGATGATAGCGGGGCACGGCGAGGCGTGAGCCGCCGCCTCGCCTGGCTGAAGCGCCTCGCCATGATGGCAGTCGGCTATTTCGCCGCCGTGTTGACCTCGATCCTGGTCCCCGTGCTGCTGATCGCTCTTCTGGAAGGTATAGAAGACGGCAACTGGTCCATCATCTTCGCCTTCGACTGGCTGGGCTCCTTCCCGCTCGCTGTGCTGACCGTGATGATCGGCGCGCTGTTGATCGTCGGCCCCGCGCTCTTTGTCGCTGAACGGTTTTCGCTTCGGGGTTGGTTCTACTTTGCCGCCACGGGTGCGATCACGTCTATCACCTTTGGCGTGTCCATGCCGCGCTCGGCCGGCAGCTTTGTTTTCAATCCGGGCTTTCTCGGTTTTCTGGCCACGGCCGGCATTGCCGCCGGTTCGGTCTACTGGTTTCTGGCCGGACGCAAGTCCGGCATATGCCGGGATTTGGGCCGGGATCTGGGATGACCCGTCTGGTCGGCTACCTCGTCCGTTTCACTGTTATCCTGTTCGGCTATGCCGTCGCCTCGCTGGCGGCGAGCGCCTTCCTCAACATCCTGTTCCTGGCATCGCTGGGCTACACGCCGGAGCACGCGGCGACGGCACCGGCTTCGCTGTATTTCTCAATTCCCTTCTTCGCCCTGTTCGTCGCCTATTTCGCCCTGATGCCGGCTTGCGTCGTCATCCTGCTGGCCGAAATCCTCGGCCGGCGCGACTGGCTGTTCTATGCGTTGGCGGGCGCGGTGGTTGCCGGCGTTTTCCTCGGCATGGTCGGCCACAGCGGCGACACCACCTTCGCGGTTACCGACACCAGCGCCATCATGGCGGTGATTGGCGGCGGCATGGTCGGCGGCATCTTCTACTGGCTGAGCGCCGGGCGCTGGGCCGGAAGCTGGTGGAAGGACGAGAACGCCCCTACTTCGCCTGGGCCGTCAGGATCTTGAGCGCGAAGGCGGAGAACACGCCGGCGAAGAGATAATCGACCACCCGCGTGACACGCGGGCTGGCCTTCATCGCCGCCGAGAACTTTTCCGCCGCCAGCACCATCGGCACCGTCACCGGGATCGACAGCACGATGAACATCGTGCCCAGGAAAAACAGTTTTCCCGGTGCGTTCGGATCATGCGCGGAGACGAACTGCGGCAGGAAGGTCATGAAGAACAGGATGATCTTCGGATTGAGCAAATTGACGCCGAGCCCGGCAGCCCAGCTGCGCAACAGCGAAATCTCGGGGCCGGTCTTCTTTTCCGGCGAAAATGCCGAGCCCCTGGTGATCGCCTGCCAGGCCAGGAAAACGAGATAGCCGGCGCCAAAGATCTTTAGCACGAAGAAGGCCATCGGCGAGGCGACGATCAACGCCGAGACACCGACCACCACCAGCGTGGTGTGGATCAGCGTGCCGCACAGCGCACCGGCCATCGAGGCAAAGCCGGTGGCGCGGCCCTGGCTCAGCGTGCGCGAGACGAACAAGGTCATGTCCGGACCCGGCGTGATCGCCAGGATGACGGTGGCGATGGCGAACTGGATCAGCGTGGTGGTGTCTGGAATGAACGACATGAGCGGCCCCAGGGGATTGGAAGGGCCTATACAGGATGCGCCGCGACGGTGCCAGACGCAGGAGCGATCCAGATGGTCGATCCAGCAGGCGTATGGCGAAGGCATCAGCTGGGGAGCCAACTTGCGATCCTATGCCTGCCTGCTCAGCCGCATCCTGGCCGGCTCCTCGATGGCGGGCTGATCGGTCGGGACGTCGGGGCCCCCGATGAGCAGTATCTGGTCGATCGGCTTGGGCCGGCCGAGGAAGTAGCCTTGCGCCTCGTTGCAGCCTTCGACTTGCAGGATGGTGAGTTGGACATGCGTCTCGACGCCTTCGGCGAGCACCGGAATGTCGAGGCTGCGGCCCAGCGTCAGCACCGCCCGGATGATCGCCTTGGCCTGCGGGCTTCGCTCGACATCGGCCATGAACGAACGGTCGAGCTTGATCTTGTCGAAGGGAAACGAGCGCAGCGTATCGAGGGAGGAATAGCCGGTTCCGAAATCGTCGATCGCGATCGTCACCCCCAGCGCCTTGATCTGGCGCAGGACATGCAGCGTCCGCACCTTGTCGGCGACGATCGTCGATTCGGTCAGCTCGAGCTCCAGCCGTTTCGGCGACAGCCCGGTCTCGACCAGGATCTGGTGGACGAGCTTGGCGAGATCGGCATGGGCGAACTGCACCGGCGACAAATTGACCGCGATCTTGTGAGCATTGTCCCACGAGGCTGCCTGCCGGCAAGCGGTCCGCAGAACCCATTCGCCGATCGCCATGATGGAGCCGTTCTCCTCGGCAATCGGGATGAATTCGGCGGGCGGGATCATGCCATGCACGGGATGGGTCCAGCGCAGCAGCGCCTCGTAGCCGCAGGTGGCGCCTGTCGGGACCGAGGTCTGCACCTGATAGTGGAGCGAAAGCTCGCCGCGCTCGATCGCCTGCCGAAGGTCGGTGGCCAGCGCGCGGCGCGCCCGCGCCGTCTCGTCCATGGCGGATTCGTAGAAGCAAACGGCCCGCGTCACGTCGTTCTTTGCCCGGTACATGGCAAGATCGGCATTGCTGACCAGCCGCTCCCGATCGGCGCCGTCGCGCGGATAGACCGCGACGCCGATGCTGGCGCCCGCGGCGATTTCGAAATCGTCGAGCCGCAACGGCTCGAACAGGGATTTCTCCAGCCGCGAGACCAGGCCGAGAAGCTCGTTCTGATCCTTGAAGCGCTTGATCGCGGCGAACTCGTCACCGCCGAGCCGGGCGACGAATTCGCCGTCACCGGTGAGTTTCGCCAGCCTTCGGGCGACGATCTTGAGCGCCTGGTCGCCGGCTGCGTGCCCCCTGAGGTCGTTGATCTCCTTGAAGCGATCAAGATCGATGACAATGACGGCCGTCATCGTGCCCTTGTCCTCCCGTGCGCGCTCGATCTCATGGTCGAGGCGATCGTTGAAGGAGACCCGGTTGGCAAGGCCGGTGAGGGCATCGTTGAGGGCAAGATGCTGAAGCCGCTCGAAGCTTTCCAGGCGGCCGCGTTCGTCGATCAGATAGCTGGCGAAGCCGGTGGCCGCGACGATCAGGCCGACGATAGCGACGGCGACCGCCATCGCCACGAGAATATCGGGATTGGTGCCGGTGCTGATGAAGGACAGCGGCGTCACCGCCACCGCCGCCATAGCCGTGAAATGCAGCCCGACGATCGCCAGCACCAGCAGCCCGATACCAAGATATTGCGACCAGCGGTATGGCCGGCGCACGGCATGGCCGACGGCCACGGCGGAAAACGCCGCCGAAATGACCAGCGAGGCGGCGACATAGGAGCCGTCCCACTCGACGATGCCGGCGACGTGATATGCCATCATGCCGGTGTAGTGCATGGCCGATATCGCCAGCCCGACGACACATCCGCCCCACTCCGGGGCAAGACGCCGGCTCTTGTCGGATGCAAGGGTGAAGCCAGCTCCGGTTCCGGCGATGGCGATGACCAGCGACACCATGGTCAGAACCGGATCGAAGGTGATCGGCGCGCCCGGCTGGTAGGCCAGCATGGCGATGAAGTGCGTGCACCAGATCGAGGAACCGGCGGCGACCGCTGTCAGGAACAGCCAGCCGCGCATCTGCACGCCGGCGGTTTTCCTGGCGCGGTCGAAGAGGCCGATCGTCACCCAGCAGCCGGTGACGCACATCAGCGCCGCCAGCAGGACGAGCCACAGATTATGCTCCGTAACGATACATGATATGACGCGCATCAGGAACGACCCAAGCCCGAGGGTGCCCGCGACGAAGCAGGCAAGGCCGTCCTGGCACGTCGCCAACACAGCTTTCTCCTCATATTAGCGGCAGGGCGTGAAAACTTGATTAAATGCTGCAGGTAAATGCAGCCTTTGATTGCAGCAGGTTGTTTCCCTTGCTCAGGTCGCCGCCCGCCACGCGCTGGATCAGAAGTCTGGGCGCGCGCGTGCTTGCTCGCTTTGCCGTTCCTGCTAAAAGGCCCTCCGACAATCCGTGACGCCTCGGCTGGGGCGTCCGCCATCGACGGAGTAGAAATGTCCAAGGCCAAAGACGTCAAGAAAGTCGTGCTCGCCTATTCCGGCGGTCTCGACACATCCATCATCCTGAAATGGCTGCAGACCGAACTCGGGGCCGAAGTCGTCACCTTCACCGCTGATCTCGGCCAGGGCGGCGAACTCGAGCCGGCACGCCGCAAGGCCGAGATGATGGGGATTAAGGACATCCGCGTCGTCGACGTGCGCGAGGAATTCGTCTCCGATTTCGTCTTTCCGATGTTCCGCGCCAACACCGTCTATGAAGGCACCTACCTTCTGGGAACCTCGATCGCGCGGCCGCTGATCTCCAAGCATCTGGTCGAGATCGCCAGGGAAACGGGTGCCGACGCGATTGCGCACGGCGCCACCGGCAAGGGCAACGACCAGGTTCGCTTCGAACTCTCGGCCTACGCGCTGAACCCCGATATCAAGGTCATCGCACCGTGGCGCGACTGGTCGTTCAAGTCGCGCACCGACCTGATCAATTTCGCCGAGCAGCACCAGATCCCGGTGCCCAAGGACAAGAAGGGCGACGCCCCATTCTCGGTCGACGCCAACCTCCTGCACTCCTCTTCCGAGGGCAAGGTGCTGGAAGATCCGTGGACCGAGCCGCCGGAATTCGTCCACCAGCGCACCGTTTCGCCGATGGATGCGCCTGATACCGTCACCGAGATCGAGATCGAATTCCTCAAGGGCGATCCCATCGCACTCAACGGCAAGAAACTGTCGCCGGCGACCATGCTGGCGGCACTCAACGATCTCGGCCGCGACAATGGTATCGGCCGGCTTGACCTGGTCGAGAACCGCTTCGTCGGCATGAAATCGCGCGGCGTCTACGAGACGCCCGGCGGCACCATCCTGATATCAGCGCATCGCGCCATCGAATCGATCACGCTCGACCGGGGCGCCGCCCACCTCAAGGACGAGTTCATGCCGCGCTACGCCGAGCTGATCTACAACGGCTTCTGGTTCGCGCCCGAACGGCTGATGCTGCAGGCGATGATCGACAAGAGCCAGGAAGACGTCGAAGGCACGGTGCGGCTGAAGCTCTACAAGGGCAACGTCATGGTCACCGGCCGCAAGTCGAAGAAGACGCTGTATTCCGATGCGCTGGTCACCTTCGAGGACGACCGTGGCGCCTACGACCAGAAGGACGCCGCCGGCTTCATCCGCCTCAACGCGCTGCGGCTGCGCACGCTCGCCGCGCGCAACCGTAAGGGCTGATCTTCAATCGCCTCAAACAAACCCGGCGTCCCTGCCGAGACCGATTGTCGGCACCGGCGCCGCCCGTGAAGTACCAATTCAAACTGAAGCGATTGATTCAGTTGGCCCGGCGCATAGCCGGGCCTTCGGTCGGAGATTCCAGCTATCAGTCGCCGTCGATCGCCGTGGCGATGCGGGCGATGGCCTGCTGATAAACGCTCGCGGAATTCCAGCCGGCAATTGCGCCCATATTCGCACTCGCGCTCGCACCGGCACGCCAGCCATGACCCTTGAGGAAGTTGGCGGTGGAAGCCAGCGCTGTGCCCTTGTCGCGCAGGTTTCCGCCGCCGACACCATACTTCAAGACATTTCCGGGCAGGAACTGCGTGTGGCCAATCTCGCCATGCGCGGCGCCGACCGACGAGGCTGTCAACGCCCCGCGATCAACCAGCTTCAGGGCTGCAATGGCATGCGGATAAAAGAAACCCGGGCGACGGCAATCATAGGCAAGCGTCAAAATGGCGGAGACCGTATTCTGGTTGCCCATGGAGGAACCGAAGCCGGTTTCCATGCCCCAGATGGCGAGCAGCACACCCGGCGACACGCCGTAGTTCGCTTCGATCTTGGCGAACAGTGCCGCGTTCGACTTCTTCAGCGAGCGGCCCTTGGAAATGATCGCGGACCCGCCACGCCGCTTCATGAAATCGTCCACCGAGCCGCTGAAAGCCTTGTGAATGCCGCGGTCGACGGAAATCGTCTTTGTTGCGTAGGTGGCGCCAGCCAGAGCGGCCAGACCCTTGGCGCCTACACCTTCGGACTTGGCCTCCGCGGCGAACTCCGGCTTCCAAGCCTCGAAGCCGGCGCCGGTCTTGCCACAGCTGGCCCCCGCCTGCGCGCCCGTTGCCAGCGCAAGCACCGACACTACGGCCGCTGCAAACATCTTTCCCTTGGCAAGAAATGCCATGTTGTTCTCCTGGTTGCCTGAATCACGTCCCAATTGCGAACTTGCCAGCGAAACACGCCCTTGTCACTGTCGCCGCTGCATTGCTGGCGAATGCCGTGGAATTTGCCTACGATCAAGTGATTATTGTGGCAAGCGGCCCCACGAAAGGCGTCGATATCGTGATCATCGGCGCCGGCTCGGTGGGTGTTAACACAGCCTGGGCCCTGCTGGCGGCGGGCATCTTGCGGCGAATAGCCTCGATATGTGGGAACGCCGGTTGGCGGTCCGCGTTGGGCACCTGCCGCCCTGAATATGCTGGCTCTGAAGGTTAGAGACCGACATGAAACTCTTCGACTGTCCGCATTGCGGCCACCGCCTCTACTTCGAGAACGCCCAGTGCCTGAGCTGCGGGAGTCTCGTGCTCTACGATCCCGAGCACGCCACCTTTGCGCTGTCGGATGCCGGCGGCGTCTTTCATTGCACCAACGCCGACGAATGCGCCTGCAACTGGATGGCCGAGCCGGGACAGGGGTTTTGCCGCGCCTGCGCGCTGAACCAGCTGATCCCCGATCTTTCCGTCGACGGCAACCGCCGCCGCTGGATCCGCGTCGAGGCGGCGAAGAAGCGCGCCATCTATTCGCTGCTGGCCTTCGGGCTGCCGGTGGCGCCCAAGCAGAACCCTGCCGACGAGATTGGGCTGGCCTTCGACTTCCTCGCCGATCCGATCGGCGGTGGCCCCGGCGGCGAGCGCATCCTGACCGGCCACGACAATGGCCTGATCACGCTCAATGTCGCCGAGGCGGATTCAGCCGAACGCGAGAAGCGGCGCGTCGAGATGGGCGAGAACTATCGCACCTTGCTCGGCCATTTCCGCCATGAACTCGGCCATTATTACTGGGATCGCCTGATCCGCGACGACCCGCAAAAGCTGGACGCTTTCCGCGCGCTGTTCGGCGACGACCGCACCGACTACGAACAGGCGCTGAAGGCCTATTATGCCAATGGCGCTGCGCCCGACTGGCAACAAAGCCATATCTCGGCTTATGCGACCTCGCATCCGTGGGAGGATTGGGCCGAAACCTGGGCCCACCATCTGCATATCACCGACACGCTGGAAATGGTCCACGCGCTGAACTTTCCGCTCGGCCGGCTGGAGACGGTGGAAGCCAACGACCTACCGCAAGGCGATACCGGCGGCGGGCTGCAAGCCGCACCTTCCGAGCCGGCGACCGCGCCCGAGCCTTTCGAAAAGATCCTGGCCCGTTGGCTGGTGCTGTCTGAAGCCTCCAATTCGATCAACCGCTGCATGGGCCTGCCCGACCTCTACCCCTTCGTCATTTCGGACGGCACGGCACGGAAATTGGCCTTCGTTCACGAACTTCTGACCGGTTTGCCTATAGAAAAGGGAACAAATCGTGAGTTGGCGCAGTCGTTTTAGGCGGGAACGCATAGGCCACTGACCCGTTTTCGCTGGCGAGGGACCATGAAAACGGAGAGAAACCATGAAATCCCTTTTGTTCCCCGCAGTCGCCGGACTGCTGACCGTGATGTCGGGCGCCGCGTTTGCCGACACCGCCGTCTCTGCCGTCACCGATCTCAACGTGCGCGCCGGGCCCGGTCCGCAATATCCTGTCATCGGCGTGCTTGCCGCCGGCCAGTCGGCGACGCTCAATGGTTGCATCGAAAACAGCAAATGGTGCACCATCGCCGAGGCCGGTGGCCAGGGCTGGGTCTATTCCGACTATGTGACGGCTGATTTCGGCGGCAGCCGGGTGGTGCTGACGCAACGGCGTTCCAGCGTTGCTGTCGTCTCGCCGCCGGACGACTATTCGACCGACTATACTGGCGCGATCATCGCCAGCGATCCGGTCGTGGATGACTTTCCCCCGCCTCCGGCCGAAGTCCGGACCTATGTCGACACGCATCGCCTCGACCCTGTCTATCTCGACGGCGAAGTGGTGACCGGCGCGATCTTGCCCGACACCGTCGAGCTGCGCGAAATTCCGGACTACAACTATCGCTACGTCTATGTGAACGGCCAACGGGCGCTGATCGATCCGCAGACGCGGCGCATCATGTACGTCGTACGCTGACATGGAATTGCACCAGCCGGCCGCCGCGACAGTAGTGGCCGCCTGGTGACCAGGCAGGCGGTCGATCCTGCGGCACCGCGCCCCTGGATATGCAGCGGCTAGGTGTGCGCATGAACCCTTTGCGAAAATCGATTCCGATTTTCCGGGCCATCGGCTAGATCAACAGGGGCTAGATCAACAGGCGATAAATTCGGCAAAGGAGCCCGTGTGACGATCGATTCGGCCGCCTTCGAACGCTATAGGCGCTCGCCCAACGCCCGGACGACCTTGCCACGACTGCTCCTGGGAACGGCGATCGTCATCCTGTTCTGGGCTGCAACGACCGTGGCCGTGCTATTGGGCGGGATCTATGCCTTCTTTGCCTGGCAGGAGGGTGCGGCGGCGTCATCCGGCGTGCAGGGCTTCCTCGCCTCGCCCCTCGGCATCCTCACTGCGCTCGCCTCTTTTGCCGGCATCTGGATCGGCCTGTGGATGGCCATGCGCTGGGTGCATGGCGAGAAGCTGTCGGCGCTCCTCGGCGTCAGCCACCGCGTGTCGCGGTCAGGTTTCCTCAAGGGGCTGATCGCGGTGCTGATCACCTCGCTCATATCCGAGATCCTGCTCTATCTCTTGCGGCCCGAGATCGCGCGCGGTCCGATCAGTCTGTCGTCCTGGCTGCTGTTTGCAATCCCGATCGTCGCGCTCACCTGGCTGCAGACATCTTCGGAAGAGGCGCTGTTCCGCGGCTATCTGCTGCGCGGTCTGGCCAACCGGTTCAGGAGCCCGTTCATCTGGGCACTGCTGCCGGCGCTGCTGTTCACCGCGCTGCATTGGAGTCCCAGCTCATCCGCCGCCATCAACGCCTGCGTGCTCGCCTCGATCGCCGCTTTCGCGCTGCTGCTGACGGTTGTCGTTTATGCCACCGGCAATCTCGGCGCCGCCCTCGGTGCTCATCTCGGCAACAATCTGACCGGCTTCCTGCTGATCTCGCATCAGGAAAGCTACAATTCCTTCGCCCTGTTCAATGCCAGGCCGCTCGAAGGACCAGGCTGGACGACAGCCGATGCAGTGCTCATCGCCTTCATCGGCATCGCCTGCAGCCTGCTGACGATCATGCTGCTTTTACATCCGCGCTCGCCGCTCAGGGTTGCCGCCGAGCTTCCGGATGAAGCAAACTCGGCCTGATTGCAGCCCAGGGAAACAACGCGACACGGCGCTTGTCTTGACTCCTGTGCCGATTTCCTGTCTACACGCCCCGAATTCCGCGACGAGTATCCCTCCGAGCAAGCCGACCAGGACGCCGAAACCTCTTCGAGGTCAAGTGCTGTAAATCGATCCTGGAGGCCAACACCCGGCAGCGCTGAGCGCCCCCGGGTGCTTTTTGGTTTTGGCTTTTGGTTGGACACTGGGCGCGAACGCATTACCTCTCGGGCATCATCCGGGTGCCAGGGAAAAGGAAAACGAATGTTTGAATCGCTACAGGAACGTCTTGGTTCGATCCTGAACGGCCTGACCGGCCGCGGTGCCCTGTCCGAGGCTGATGTCTCGGCGGCACTGCGCGAGGTGCGCCGTGCGCTGCTCGAGGCGGACGTGGCGCTGGAAGTGGTGCGCTCGTTCACCGACAAGGTGCGCGAGAAGGCCGTCGGCGCCGCCGTGGTCAAGTCGATCAAGCCCGGCCAGATGGTCGTCAAGATCGTCCATGACGAGCTGGTCGAGATGCTCGGCGCCGAGGGCGTCGCCATCGATCTCAATGCGCCGGCACCGGTCGTCATCATGATGGTCGGCCTGCAGGGTTCCGGCAAGACGACCACTTCGGCCAAGATCGCCAAGCGCCTTTCCGAGCGTCAGAACAAGAAAGTCCTGATGGCCTCGCTCGACACGCGGCGCCCCGCCGCGCAGGAGCAGCTTCGCCAGCTCGGCGAACAGGTCAAGGTCGCCACGCTGCCTATCATCGACGGTCAGTCGCCGGTCGACATCGCCCGCCGCGCCGTGCAGGCGGCCAAGCTCGGCGGCCACGACATCGTCATCCTCGACACTGCCGGCCGTACCCATATCGACGAGCCGCTGATGGTCGAGATGGCCGACATCAAGAAGGTGTCGAGCCCGCACGAGATCCTGCTGGTCGCCGACTCGCTGACCGGCCAGGACGCCGTCAACCTGGCGAAAAGCTTCGACGAGCGCGTCGGCATCACCGGCCTGGTGCTGACCCGCATGGACGGCGACGGCCGCGGCGGTGCGGCACTTTCGATGCGCGCCGTCACCGGCAAGCCGATCAAGCTGATCGGCACCGGCGAAAAGATGGACGGGCTGGAAGAATTCCACCCCAAGCGCATCGCCGACCGCATCCTCGGCATGGGCGACATTGTCTCGCTCGTCGAGAAGGCCGCCGAAAACATCGACGCCGAGCAGGCGGCGGCGATGGCCAAGAAGATGCAGTCGGGCAAGTTCGACCTGAACGACCTCGCCAGCCAGCTTCAGCAGATGTCGAAGATGGGCGGCATGGGCGGCATCATGGGCATGATGCCCGGCATGGGTAAGATGAAGGACCAGATGGCGGCCGCCGGTCTCGACGACAAGATGTTCGGCCGCCAGCTCGCCATCATCTCATCGATGACCAAGGCCGAGCGCGCCAACCCCGACATGCTCAAGCATTCGCGCAAGAAGCGCATCGCCGCCGGTTCCGGCACCGACGCGGCCGAAATCAACAAGCTGCTGAAGATGCACCGCGGCATGGCCGACATGATGAAGGCGATGGGCGGCAAGGGCAAAGGCGGCGGCCTGATGCGCGGCATGATGGGCGGCCTCGCTAACAAGATGGGCCTCGGCGGCATGCCGGGCGGCATGGGTGGCATGATGGGCGGCGGCATGCCGGACCTGTCGAAGATGGACCCCAAGCAGCTCGAAGCCTTGCAGAAGCAAGCCCAGGCATCCGGCCTTGGCGGCATGAAGGGTCTTTCCGGTGGCGACGGCCTGCCCGGGCTGCCCGGCGGCATGAAACTTCCCGGTCTGCCCGGAATGGGCGGCGGGCTACCTGGCCTTGGCAAGAAGAAGTGAGGACGCCATGAACGAAGAGAAAGACATGGCCGACGCACGCACCATCCTGGCCGACTATCGCGCCTCGATCGACAACATCGACGCGGCCCTCATCCACATGCTGGCCGAGCGCTTCCGCTGCACCAAGGCGGTTGGCGTGCTGAAGGCGACGCATGGGTTGCCGCCGGCCGACCCGGCACGCGAACAGCAGCAGATCGCCCGCCTTCGCCAGCGGGCGAAGGATGCCCATCTCGACCCGGATTTCGCGGAAAAATTCCTCAACTTCGTCGTCCGCGAAGTGATCCGCCACCACGAACAGATCGCCGCTTCGAGCAACGGCGGAACAAAGACCCCGCTTCCAACGGCGTGACGAAAACCAACTGAAACCCAATCAACGAACTTAAAGTTTTTAGGAGAAAAGAAATGCCCTTGAAGATCCGACTGGCCCGTGCGGGCTCGAAGAAGCGTCCTTACTACCACGTCGTTATCGCCGACGCCCGTTCGCCGCGCGATGGCCGGTTCATCGAGTCGATCGGCTCGTGGAACCCGCTGCTGCCGAAGGACGGCGAACGCGTCAAGGTCGACGCCGATCGCGTCAAGCATTGGCTGGCGCATGGCGCCCAGCCGACCGATCGCGTGCTGCGCTTCCTCGACGAGGCCGGCCTCGTCAAGCGCGACGCCCGCTCCAACCCGAAGAAGGCCGAGCCGGGCAAGAAGGCGCAGGAACGCGCTTCGCTCTTGAAGAAGGCGCAGGAAGACGCCGCTGCCGCGGCTGCGGCCGCCGCAGCAGCACCGGCCGAGGCCGAAGCCGCTACCGCCGAATAACCATTACTATCGCATCCAGGAAAAAGGAGGGCCCCAGGGCCGCCGGTATGGTTATTGGAGATAAAGTTTACGACACCGACCAAAACCCCAGGGGCAGCGGTCGATGTAGACGCGGCCATAACGATCGCGATAACGGCATTCGCCCCGTTCGCTCGCCCGGCCGATCAACGCACCGGCAACAGCGCCGACAGCGCCGCCGACCACCGCGCCCTGAACCGGATTGTTGGCGACCGCCGCGCCGACGGCAGCGCCACCCAGTCCGCCGACAGCCGCCCCCTTTTCCGTTTGTGAACAAGCGACGACGAGCGGCACCAGCAGGGCCATCAAAAGCATCGTTTTCTTCATTGTCGTTCCTCTCCAGTAGGAGCCGCCTCCACCGCCAGGTGAATCTCTAACTCGCAACTCGGCGATTTGATCCCGAAGACATTGTCGGCAAAGGGATTTTGATCCTTTGCGGATAACCCGGGGAATGCCTGGTGGCCTTCGTTGAGATGCTCGCGAACGCTACGGCTTGCCCCGTAAGCTGGGACGGCTGACGTCACTTTTCGCTCAGACGTTTCAGATTGGCGAGGCCGACCTCGAAATCCTTTCCGATCAGCGTGTCGAAGTTCATGAACAGGCCCATCAGCTTGGCGATGAAGGGCCGGCTGCCGCGCATCGCCCAGGTGACGGCAGTGTTGTCGCCCGACGGCGTCAACGTGAAGTCGACGCTGTTGTTGGCCCTGAACGGCTTCTCGAAATCGAGTTTCAGCGACACCAGCGACGACGTCACCGAATTGACGATCTCCATGCGCCCTTTGCCGGCCTTGGCATTGCCTTCCCAGGCATAGGCCGCACCCTTGCCGCTCTCGGCGCCGGACAGCGTGCGCTTCATCTGCGGGTCGAGCTTTTCGTAGGGCGACCATTCCGGCCAATGGCTGAAATCATTGATCAGCGGGAAGATCGCCTCCGGCGGGGCCTTGATGCTGGCCGTGCGGGTGGTGACGAAATCATTCGGCCGTGTCGCGGCATAGAGGAGCACGGCGGCGATGATGACGAGCAGGATGATGAGGATGGTGCTGAACATTTTTCTCTTCCTCTTGGCTTATCGGCTGAACGGGATCAGCGCGCGCACGCGTGGGTCGCGCAGATACAGGCCGCCCCACAGGATGATGCCGAGATAGACGCCGAACAGCGTGTGCGAGAACAGCGGATTGTCGACGCGGACATTGGTGGCGATGGCGCCGCCCATATAGGCGGTGAGCAGGATGGCACCGAGCACCGCGGTGCGCGGCAAGGCGTAGAGCACGGTCGAGATCAGGCCGATGACGCCAAGCATGCGCGCGACATTCGCGTCGGCAGGCCAGCCGAGCGGCACCATCGTCTGGGTGACGATGTCGAGCGGCGGCAGCTTGATGACGCCGTCGAAGATCATGAAAAGCACGATGACGCCGCTGAGCGCGCGGCCGGTCCACAGGGCGCCCGGCGAGACGGGCGCGGTTTCGGAAATGCTCATGATGGTCCCTCCTGATGTTTCGAGCCCTTTTCGCTGGGGTCGAACCAAGGACGCGGCATGGGGCCGCGATCCGACAGGATGCGGATTCTTTTTGGCGTCGTGACAGCAAAAGCCGTTCTGTAGCGATCCTTCCCACCCCTCTGGCCGGCAGGACAGAGGGGGTACTGTCCCACTAGCGTCCACTGTTTCATCTACGAAAAATAGAACTTCTCGGCCGAGAGCATTTTCGGCGGGGTCTCGCCCAGCGCCTCGAACACCGAGATCTCGCAGACGCGGCAGAGGCCGTCGAGGGCGAGGTCGTTGGCCTCTGTGCCGAACGGGTCCTCGAGTTCTTCCGACAGCGCGTCGAGGCCGAAGAAAGTGTAGGCGATCAGCGCCGTGAACAGCGGCGTCGCCCACCCGGCGGCGGAGACCAGCCCGAAGGGCAAGAGCAGGCAGAAGACATAGGCGGTGCGCTGCAGAAGCAGCGTATAGGCGAACGGCAGGGGTGTTCCCATGATGCGCTCGCATCCGGCCTGCGCGGCGGCGATTTCCGACAGGCGCTCGTCGAGGATGCGGTAGCCGATCATATCGATCGCACCGGCCTTGCGCAGCGCGGCGATACGACGGCCCATGCCGCGCACCATTGCGTCCGGTGCGTTCGCTGCCTTGGCGACGGTCTCGGTTTCGTCACCGATGAAAGCGCGGGCCTCCGGCGCCGCGTCGACCCGCCTGAGCAGCCCGCGCAGAAAGTGGCAGAAGGCGATCGCTTCCATCAGCAGGCCGCGCAATTCCGTCCGGTCGTCGACCAGGCCGGCGGAGGCACGCGACAGGTTGCGGATGTCGAAGACCAGCTGGCCCCACAATTTGCGCGCCTCCCACCAGCGGTCGTAGGCGGCATTGTTGCGAAAGCCGAGATAGATCGACAGCGCCACGCCGAGCAGCGCGAATGGCGCGGTGCCGGCATTGCCGAAATCGAGCTTCAGCGCCCGTACTATCACCACCACCAGCGCGCCATAGGCGGCAAAGCCAAGGATCTGCGGCAGGATGCGCGGCACCACCGAGCCGCGCATGATGAAGAACAGGTGCAGAAGGCGTGGGCGCGGGCGGACGATCATCAAAAGCCTTTCGCGGACCGGCGCTGGTCCTCAGCTCCTTTATTGTGCGACGGCAACAGGTCCGCAAGCCCTGCCGCCAGCGACATCGGCATGTCGTCTGTCCAGCGCGCGGACTATCGATGTTCGTCAGTGGCGGATATTGAAGGTATGTGGCGGCGAGCGACCTTCATCGGTCGACAGAGAAGACAACATGACCGGCGAAACCGATCTGAAGATACTGCTGGCATCGATGACGCCGGAACTGCTCGCCGGCACCTATGTCTTCGCCACGCTGGCGCCTGGCGTTTCCCAGCCGGAAGGGCTCGAGCCGGTGATGGTGTTCCGCGAACGCGAGGGCCTGACGCTGATCGTGACCGAGGAGGCGGCCAACGCAGCCGGCCTGACCGCTTCCTTCCGTTGCCGGATGGTGACGCTGAACATCCATTCGTCGCTGGAAGCCGTCGGCTTCCTCGCCGCCATCACCACGCGGCTCGCCGCCGCCGGCATGGGCGTCAACCCGGTCTCGGCCTTCTACCACGACCATCTGTTCGTCCCCGCCGACCGGGCGGAGGAAGCACTGGAGCTGTTGATGGAGTTGGCCGAGGAGAACAGAGTGTAGCGCACCGGCCAAAGCTGCCGATCTCCCCCCTCGTGGGCGGCAGGGCAGAGGGGGGCGTGAAGGAACGCCAACTTAGCTCATCTGTGACAAGGCAAAATATGCTGTGGGTGCAATTGGGATTGATTGAGAGGATAGAGGGACAGCGCCCCCCTCTGTCCTGCCGGACATCTCCCCCACAAGGGGGGAGATCGGCCTTCATCCGGCCAAAGGCCGAGCCCGCGACCGCGGGCCGCCGGTCGTCCGGCGCCCTCGCGGAGGGCCCGCCGCGGCAGCGGCGATACGGCCCGTGAGCGAAAACTATGCCGCCTTCTTCTTCGGCTGGATCAGCCCGCGCTCGACCAGCAGTTCCGCGATCTGCACCGCGTTCAGCGCCGCTCCCTTGCGCAGATTATCGGAGACGATCCACATCGACAGACCGTTGTCGATGGTCGAATCCTCGCGGATGCGCGAGATGAAGGTGGCATCCTCGCCGGCCGATTCCAGCGGCGTGATGTAGCCGCCATCCTCGCGCTTGTCCAAGACCTGGCAGCCCGGCGCCTCGCGCAGGATGTCGCGCGCTTCGTCGGCGGTGATCGGCTTTTCGAACTCGATGTTGACCGCTTCCGAATGGCCGATGAACACCGGCACGCGCACGCAGGTCGCCGTCAGCTTGATCTTGGGATCGAGCATCTTCTTGGTCTCGGCCACCATCTTCCACTCTTCCTTGGTGAAGCCGTCGTCGAGGAAGACGTCGATATGCGGGATGACGTTGAAGGCGATGCGCTTGGTGAACTTCTTGACGTCGACGGTATCGGCGACGAACACGGCGCGCGTCTGCGTGAACAGCTCGTCCATGCCTTCCTTGCCGGCGCCCGACACCGACTGGTAGGTGGCGACGACGACGCGCTTGATGGTGGCGAAGTCATGCAGCGGCTTCAGCGCCACGACGAGCTGCGCCGTCGAGCAGTTCGGGTTGGCGATGATGTTCTTGCGCGTGAACAGCGAGATCGCGTCCGGATTCACTTCCGGCACGATCAGCGGCACATCCTGGTCGTAGCGGAAGGCCGACGAATTATCGATGACGACGCAGCCCTGCTTGCCGATCTTCGGCGACCATTCCTTGGAGACGTTGCCGCCGGCCGACATGATGCAGATGTCCGTGTCGGAAAAATCATACTGGTCGAGCGACCTGACCTTCAGCGTACGGTCGCCGAACGACACTTCGGTGCCCTGGCTGCGCCGCGAGGCCAGCGCCACGACTTCGCTTACCGGAAAGCCGCGCTCTTCCAGTATGTTGAGCATTTCCCGGCCCACATTGCCCGTGGCGCCGACGATCGCTACCTTGAAACTCATTAGAAATCTCCTGTCCCTCTCCGCTTGGTTTTTGGAGAAACCCGCTGGCCGGATGCGGGTTCCGTCCCCCGGGCCGGACCCGGGAGAGGGTGGTTAGGCCAAGGGAATCACACCGTTTTGGTGGTGGTTTTGGCCGTGGTTTTGCTGGAACCCGAAATCTTGCTGGAACGAGGAGACGCGCCGACGCGCCCGGCCCAATGATGTGCATTGTGGCCAGGGAAATCGAATGCAAGAACCGCCATCAAAAGGCCGCGCATCGAAACTGTCCTGTTCGGTGCCGGCTTTTACGCGGTTTGCATCAAGAGTCAATTGCCGAGCGACACCCGGTTTTGCGCGCGCCCTGTACAATCGCGGCTGCGCGAAGTACGAACGGCCAAGATTGTTTTGGCTGGCGCTAGGTCGGCCCCGGCATGTGCTCCATGATGAGCGCAGACCCTAAATTCCGAAAGAGTGAGATGTCCAACTTCGAAGCACTTGTTCCAGCGCTTGCCAGGGCGCTGGAGAAACGCGGCTATTCCGAGCTGACGCCGGTACAGAAGGCGGTTGTCGCCCCCGAACTCGGTGAGGCCGATGCGCTGGTTTCGGCGCAGACCGGCTCCGGCAAGACTGTGGCCTTCGGCCTCGCTTTGGCGCCGACCCTGCTCGACGGCGCGGAGCGCTTCGGCCACGCTGCGGCACCGCTGGCGCTGGCCGTGGCGCCGACGCGCGAACTGGCGCTGCAGGTGACGCGCGAACTGGAATGGCTCTACGAGCTGACCGGCGCCACGGTGGCGTCCTGCGTCGGCGGCATGGACATGCGCTCGGAGCGGCGTGTGCTGGAGCGCGGCGCCCATATCGTCGTCGGCACGCCTGGCCGCCTGCGCGATCACATCACGCGGCACTCGCTCGACATGTCGGCGCTCAAGGCGGTGGTGCTCGACGAGGCCGACGAGATGCTCGACCTCGGCTTTCGCGAAGACCTCGAATTCATCCTCGACGCCGCCCCGGCCGAACGCCGCACGCTGATGTTCTCGGCCACCGTGCCGCGCTCGATCGCCACTCTTGCCCAGGGCTATCAGCGCGATGCCGTGCGCATTTCGGCCGCCGGCGAAGAAAAGCAGCATCTCGACATCGAATACCGGGCGCTGAGCGTTGCCCAGCCCGACCGGGAAAACGCCATCATCAACGTGCTGCGCTTTTACGAAGCCAAGAACGCGCTGGTGTTTTGCAACACGCGCGCCGCGGTGAATCATCTCACCGCGCGCTTCAACAACCGCAACTTCTCCGTCGTCGCACTCTCGGGCGAACTCAGCCAGAACGAGCGCAGCCATGCCTTGCAGGCGATGCGCGACGGCCGTGCCAAGGTCTGCATCGCCACCGATGTGGCGGCGCGCGGCATCGACCTGCCCAACCTCGAACTGGTCATCCACGCCGACCTGCCGACCAATCCGGAAACGCTGCTGCATCGCAGCGGCCGCACCGGCCGCGCCGGGCGCAAGGGCGTCAGCGCGCTGATCGTGCCCAACAGCGCCCGCAAGCGCACCGAACGGCTGTTGCAGAACGCCGGCCTCAAGGCGACATGGGCGAGCCCACCCTCGGCCGACGACGTGATCCGACGTGACGACGAACGCATCCTCGCCGATCCGGTTTTCGACGAGCCGGTGAAGGAGGACGAGCGCGGTTTCATCGACGCGCTGCTCGCCAAACATGGCGCCGAACAGGTGGCGGCCGCCTTCGTGCGCCAGTGCCGCGCCAGCCGCTCGGCGCCCGAGGATCTCATGGAAATCGCGCCGTTCACGCCGTCGCGTGAACGACCGGCGGGCGAAGGTTTCGTACGTCGCGACGAGGCGCCCAGCCGCCGCGACGATTTCGGCGCCAGCGTCTGGTTCTCGCTGTCGATCGGGCGGAGGCAGAATGCCGAGCCGCGCTGGTTGATCCCGATGCTGTGCCGCACCGGCAGCATCAGCAAGCGCGAGATCGGCGCCATAAAGATGCAACCGGAAGAGACCTTCGTGCAGATATCAGCCGACTGGGCCGACCGCTTCCTGGCCGCGATTGGTCCCGACCGCAAGCTGCAAGGCAACATTTTGGTGAAGCGGCTGGACGGCCAGCCCGATTTGTCGCGTGCCGGCTATCAGCCGCCAAGCCCCGACAAGAAACCGCATCGCGGCAAGGCACCGTTCGATCCCAACGCGCCGAAGCGCAAGTTCGAAAAGCCCACACCGGCGTCAGCCGATCAGCGCCCGGCAGCCGCGCATGAGGCCAAGCCATGGGCGAAAAAGCCAGGCAAGCCGAAGTTCGATAACGCCGGGGCGCCCAAGCACAAGAAAGCGAAGAAGCGGCCTTCATAAGATCGCAGGCAGCTTCATTTTCCGGCAGCGACGGCAGGCACTTCATGGTGCCGCTTGCCCATCGGCTCGGCCCTGTGCCACATCTTCATCGGGACGTGGCGAGAGGGTGGGCCTATGCGCGGCGAAGTGCTTCATTATGACGAGGACCAGGGTTTTGGCTTCATCACCGGAGCCGATGGCAATCGTTACACCTTCACCCGCGAGAACGTGCGCCGGGAAACGGCCATGCCCAAGGGCACGGTCGTCGAGTTCCAGCCGGGCGGTGGCCAGGCGCGCGACGTTTTTTCAATCGCCACCCAGACCGCCACCGGGGCCCCGACCCCGGAGGCCGGAACCAACACCGCATCGACTCAAGCCGGCAACGCACCGGCAGCTTCTTTCCAGGCGCAGCATTTCGGCCGCTCATCCGAGCCAGCCGAGCCCACCGATCTCTGGGGCTATTTCTGGCGCGGCGTGACGCAGAACTACTTCAATTTCGCCGGCCGCGCCCGCCGCAAGGAATATTGGAGCTATTTCCTGTTCTGGGTGGTCTCGCTGCTGATCATCGGCGGCATCGGTCTTTTCGCCGACAATGAAATGGGCAATTTCGACAGCAGCGTATCGGCGGCGGTAACCGTCGGCCTTTGCGGCACCTTCGTGCTGGCGACACTGCTGCCCAGCCTCGGCATGACTGTTCGCCGCATCCACGACATCGGCCTGTCGGGATGGCTTTACCTGGTGGTGCTCATCCCGACCATCGGCAGCCTGATCATCCTGGTCTTCGCGTTGATCCCGACGCAAGCCCGGGAAAACCAGTGGGGGCCGGTGCCGGCGGGAGTCAGGGTTTAGTCGGGCGTGCATATTGCAATCCAAGGCAACCCTGAGTAGTATTTCCTATCGCAGCATAGATGGGGGACAAGCATGCGGGGTGCGGTGCTTCACTACGACAAGGATCAGGACTACGGCTACATCAATGGAGTCGACGGCAAGCGTTACTTCTTCGCCCGTAACGATCTGAATCAGGGGCAGCCCTCGTCAGCGGCACCATCGTCGAATTCCAACCGGATGACGGCACGGCACACAATATCGTCGCCGTGAGTTCGACCACACCCTCGTCAACCCCTGGCCAGCCCGGCCGTACCGCCGAAAACCAGCCCACTCGTTCCACGGGACTGTGGGCATACTTCCGGAACACGGTAAGCGTGAACTATTTCAATTTCAACGGACGCGCCCGCCGCAAGGAATTCTGGGCCTTTTGGCTATGCTTTAATCTCGTGCTGGTGACGCTGCTTGGCTTCGGGATACTCGTCAATCTGGCCATCAACGGCTTCGGTATCAATGCGGGTAGGACGTCGATCGGATTCCTACCCGCCGGTGTTTTCCTCCTGGCATTCGGCCTGCCATGGATCGCGCTTACCGTGCGGCGTCTTCACGACATCGGCCTGAGTGGCTGGCTTGCCTTGATCTGCTTCATCCCAGTCATCGGCGAAGCGGCCTTGTTGATCTTCGGGCTGATCGAGTCTCAGGTAGGCGAAAACCCCTGGGGACCAATACCAGCAGGGGTCAGGGTCTAGGGGCGATAGCCTTCAAAGCGCCGCCCGAAAGCCTGAGAAAGACCTTCTGGCCGTGGCGTTCGGCGCCGAGTCTCGCGTAAAAACGCAGCGCGCCCTCGTTCCAATCTTCGGTGGTCAGGTCGATACGGCCAATGCCGTGGCTGAGGCAATGATCGGCGAGGAAGCTGATCAGCGCCCGGCCGACGCCGGCGTTGCGGATGTTGTCGCGCACGAACAGGTCCTTGAGGAACAGCAGCCGCTCAAGATCGATACCTGGATGCGCGATCGCCACCGATGCCAAGCCGCTGACCTCGCCGTCGACGAAGGCGAGCGCGAAATGCGGATAGGCCGGGCTTTCCTCGCCAAGCCATTTGCGTGCAGCAGACAGGGCCCGGTCGGCATCGAGAGGCGGCTGCCGGTAATGCTCCGCCATCTCGCACAGTATGGCCGCGAGTGCCGCTTCGTCCTTGATCGTCGCCCAGCGGACGTCGACCGTCATAGGATCAGCCGAGGAATTTGGCGATGATCGCGTCGCCCATCTCGACCGTGCCGACCTCGGTCATGCCGGGGGAGAAAATATCCTTGGTACGCAGGCCTGCGTCGAGCACGGCGGCGATCGCGCTTTCCACGCGGTCGGCTTCGTCAACCATGCCGAAGGAATAGCGCAGGCACATGGCGAAGGAGGCGATCATGGCGATCGGGTTGGCGATGCCCTTGCCGGCAATGTCGGGGGCCGAACCGTGCACCGGCTCGTAGAGCGCCTTGCGCTTCTTGGTCTTCACGTCAGGTGCGCCGAGCGAGGCCGACGGCAGCATCCCGATCGAACCGGTCAGCATGGCGGCGATGTCGGACAGCATGTCGCCGAACAGATTGTCGGTGACGATGACGTCGAACTGCTTTGGCCAGCGCACCAGCTGCATGCCGCCGGCGTCGGCCAGCATGTGGTCGAGCTTGACGTCTGAATAGCGCGCCTTGTGGGTCTGGGTGACGACCTCGTTCCACAACACGCCCGACTTCATCACATTGCGCTTTTCCATCGAGGTGACGTGGTTCTTGCGCGTCCGTGCCAGCTCGAAGGCGACGCCCGAAATGCGCTCGATCTCGAACGTGTCGTAGACCTGCGTGTCGATGCCGCGCTTCTGGCCGTTGCCGAGATCGATGATCTGCTTGGGCTCGCCGAAATAGACGCCGCCGGTCAGCTCGCGCACGATCAAGATGTCGAGACCCTCGACCACCTCCTGCTTGAGCGAGGAGGACGCCGCAAGTGCCGGATAGCAGATGGCCGGGCGCAGGTTGGCGAACAGCTCCATGTCCTTGCGCAGGCGCAGCAGGCCGGCTTCGGGGCGCACCTCGTAGGGCACTGCATCCCATTTCGGACCGCCGACGGCGCCGAACAGCACCGCGTCGGCCGCCATCGCCTTTTCCATGTCGGCATCGGAGATCGCCGCGCCATGAGCATCATAGGCACAGCCGCCGACCAGACCGTCCTCGGTGGCAAAACCGCTGCCGAGCTTGTCGTTCATGGCCGCAATCAGCTTTTTGACCTCGGCCATGGCCTCGGGACCGATGCCGTCGCCGGGGAGCAGGAAAAGATGCTTCGTTGCCATGGAGAAACCGTCCCAGAAAGAATTTGAACCGGCGCTTTGCTAAACGCCAAGCGGCCCGTGCGCAAGGGGAGGAAGAACACTGCGGCGCAGAACAGGTGCAGCTATGCCGCATGCCGCCGCGCCAGGCCTCTCAGAACCTGGGTTCCTCGCCCCCGCCAACGGCGGGGGCGAGGGGGGGGGGGGACGGCCGGGGGGGGGGGGGGGGGTGGGGGCGGGGGGGGGGGGGGGGCCGCCGGGGGGGGGGGGCGGGG
>NZ_JAMYSA010000067.1:0-36491 GCF_040321735.1 Mesorhizobium sp. M0293 | reverse complement strand
AAATCCCGCTCAGCCACAAACGACTCAAAGCACGATGGGCCGACCAAGACCTCCTCCGCCTCTTTACTCATATGCGATAGCCCTGCCCGCAAGGGGGGGAGATTGGCAGCTTCGACCCCGGCACTCATTCTTGCAATGTAGGAGATTTGCGAAAACATCGATGACGGCCAATCTCCCCCCTTGCGGGGGAGATGTCCGGCAGGACAGAGGGGGGGTGCGAAGGAACGCCAACAGTCCCATCTATCGAACCGCGTCGACTAGCCCGGCGCAATCAGCACCGTACTCTCAGGCGACCAGCGCAGCACCACCTCCTGGCCCTCCGCCAGTCTGTCGGCACCGGTGTTCTGCACGATGACCTTCAGCGTCTGGCCAGCACGGTCGACGAAGTATGTGCTGTTGTTGCCGGCGAAAATGCGCTTGGAGACCTGCCCCTTGAGCATGTTGGCGTTGCCATCCGAAGCCCCGCCATCAGTAGCAATACGGATGCGTTCGGGCCGCACCGCACAACTCGCCTTGGCACCAGCGGCAAGGCGAGCACCGGCCCCGGCGGCGATCGCCGTGCCGTCCGGCAGCCGGATGCCGTTGCCAGTGCTGTCGCCGCGAAAGATGTTGGCGTCGCCGAGGAACGTTGCGGCGAACTCGCTCTTCGGCCGGTCGTAGATCTCCTCCGGTGGCCCCTCCTGCACCAGCCTGCCATCGCGCAGGATGCCGATGCGGTCGCTCATCGTCAGCGCTTCTTCCTGGTCGTGGGTGACGAAGATGGTGGTGATGCCGATCTCGCGCTGGATGCGCTTGAGTTCGATCTGCATATCGACACGCAGCGCCTTGTCGAGCGCGCCGAGCGGCTCGTCGAGCAAAAGCACGCGCGGCTTGGTGACGATGGCGCGGGCGAGCGCGACGCGCTGGCGCTGGCCGCCCGACAGCTGATGTGGCCGGCGGGCACCGAGCTTGCCGAGTTGCACCAGGTCGAGCGCACGCTGCACCTCGGTAGCGATGATCGCCTTGGCCTCGCCGCGCACCGACAGGCCGAAGGCGACATTGTCGGCGACGCTCATATTGGGAAACAGCGCATAGTTCTGGAACACCATGCCGATGCGACGCTTTTCGACCGGCACCCGCTCGACGCTCTCACCGCCGATGGTGATGCGGCCGGAGTCTGGAAAATCAAAACCTGCGATCTGGCGCAGCAGCGTCGTCTTGCCGCTGCCCGATGGCCCCAGCAGCGCATAGAAGCCACCGTCGGCGAAATCGATGGAGACATCGTCCAGCGCCTTGTGCGCGCCAAAACTGCGCGAGATGTTCGATACCTGCACGCCAGCCATTATTTCTCTCCGCCGAATTTGAAGAACCGCGCCGTCAGCAGCATCAGCGCCATCGACACCACGATGATGATCGTCGAGACCGCATTGATCTCGGGCGTGAAACCCTTGCGGATCGCGGCGTAGATTTCGACCGGCAGTGTCGTCTGCCCCGGTGTCGCCAGGAAATAGGACACCACGAACTGGTCGAACGAGACGGCAAACGCAAACAGCCCGCCGGCGATGACGCCGGGCATGATCCACGGCAGCGTGACACGCCGCGTCACTTGCCACTGGTTGGCGCCGAGCGAGCGCGCCGCCTCTTCCAATTCCGGCGCGAAGGTCTGCAGCCGCGCCGAGACGACGACGATGACATAAGGCAGCGCCAGCGCGACATGGCCGAGAAGAATGGCGTGCAGGCCGCGGCCGATGCCGATGCCGAAGAAGAAGATCAGCATCGCCGTGCCGGTGATCAGCCACGGTATGGCGATCGGCGGAAACAAAAGCGCCTGCAGGAACTTCTTGCCGCGAAATTCATAGCGATAGAGCGCCAATGATGCCGCCGAGCCGAGCACGGTGCAGATGATGGTGGTGATGATGGCGATCTCGACGCTGTTCCAGGTCGCGGCAATAAGCTGGTCGTTCCGCCACAGCGAGGCGTACCATTCGGTCGTCCATTCGAACGGCAATTGGTAGAAGGGCGAGACGTTGAACGACATCAGGGCCATGATGATGATCGGCAGATAGAGAAAGGCGAGCAGCAGTCCGACGTAGAACCGGCCGAGCCCTTCGAGGATGCGGGCCGTCATCATCACACGGCTCTCCGCAGCACCGGCGAGGCAACCGCCAGGATGACCAGCACCACCGCCAGCAGAATGAAGGAGAGCGCCGCCCCAAGCGGCCAGTTGAACACGGCGACGAACTGGTCCTCGATGACCGTGCCGTAAAAAGTGCCGGTGCGGCCGCCAAGGATGCGCGGCTCCATGAATGAGCCCACGACCGGCACGAAGATAAGCGCCGCGCCCGCCACCAGCCCCGGCATCGACAAAGGGATGATCACCCGCTTCAGCACCTGCAGCCGTGAAGCGCCGAGCGAGCGCCCGGCCTCGATCAGCGAGTCATCGATCGCTTGGAGCGTGAGATAGCAGGTCAGCACCATGTAGGGCACATAGGAGTGCACCAGTCCGATGATGACGGCCGGATAGGAATACATCAGGTCGATGTTGATCTTGAACGGCAGCACGGCGTTGAGTGCGGTGTCGAGGATGCCGCCTTCGCGCAAAACCATCGCCCAGGAGAAGATGCGCACCAGCCCGTTCGACCAGAACGGCAGGATGACGAGCAGGAAGATCGCCTCGCGGCTGCGCCCCTTCAGCACCTTGGCGAGCACGTAAGCCGCCGGATAGCCGATGACGACGCACCACAACGTCACTTCGAGGCCAAGGCGCAGCGAGGCCAGCAGCAGCGTCAGATAGAGACTTTGCGAGAAGAAGGCGGCATAGTTGCCAAGGGTGAATGCCCACGGCTTTCCCGACAGCGGCAACTCGGTCATGAACGAGAAAAAGACCATCGCCGACAGCGGCAGGAAGATCGCCACCGTTAGCCAGACATAGGCTGGCGCCAGCAGCGGCAACGCCGATCTCAGCCGGCTGCGCGACGCGGTTGCAGCTGCCATGATACCCTCCTCCCCAGGATTGAAGAACCAGCCGGCGCGAACCGCCGGCTGGCCCGGATGTGAGCTTTACTTTACGTCGACCTTGAGCTGCTGCCACAGCGCCAGATAGGCTTCGCGCTGCGCGTCGGTTATCGGCGCCTGGAACTGGATGCGCTTGGCCACTTCCGGGTCACCCATGACCTTGCGGTTGAAGGCATCCTCGGGTAGCGCTTCCACCGCCTTGGCGTTGGCCGACACCGGCGCACCGACCTTGGTGACCCATTCGACATAGAATTTCGGGTCGATCATATAGTTGATGAAGGCCTCGGCTCCCGCGACATTCTTGGCGCCGACCGGAATGGAGAATGCGTCGAGCCAGGCGACAGCACCCTCCTGCGGCACGACCAGCGAGACCGGCAGCTTGAAATGCGTCTTGGCCCGATCGGCCGAGCCGCTCCAGTAGGTGCCGATGTCGATCTGGTTGGAGGCGACCATCTGGTTCCAGTCGTTCTCCGAACTCCAGAAGGTCTTGATCTGCGGCATCAGCGAAGTCAGCTTCGTCTTGACCGCGTCCATATCCTTGATGTCATTGATGTTCTGGCCGGTGGCGATGGCGCCGAACTGCACCGCCTCGACGGCGTCGTCGCGAATGACGACGCGGCCCTTGTGCGCGGCATCCCACATCTCGGCAATGCTCGTCGGCGGCTTGTCGAAGGATTTGTCGTTGATGGCGAGCGCCGTCAGGCCCCACACCCACGGCACGCCATAGACCTTGCCGTCATGGACGAGCATTGGCGATCCCGCCTTGTCCTTGCTGATGTCGGCGTAGTTCGGCAACTTGGAGACGTCGATCGGCTGGATCAGCTTGCCGTCCATCGCCTGGTCGTTGAAGGCGGCATTGATCATGACCACGTCGTAGAGCCCGGGATTGGTCCGGATCTTGGTCAGCATCTCCTGTTCGGAATTGAAGAAGTCGTTGACGACCTTGTTGCCGGTCGCCTTTTCGAAAGCCTCGACGGCCCACGGCTCGTCGGTGCCGTAGCCCTTCCAGTTGAGCACATGTATTTCGGCGGCACTTGCGGCCGGCGTGAGTACGGAGGTTATGACGGCAGTCGCCGTCAGCAGGGCGGTCAGTCTGGGCATGCGCATGTTCGTTCCTCTCATTGTTTGCCCGCTTGGCGGGGCTTGTTTAAGCCTCTTGCTTCCGGCCATGCCCGTGATCATCGACATGGCTCAGGAATGTCTGGATTTCGTCATCGGTCGGCGCCGACGAGCCGCCATGGCGGGTGACCGAAATAGCCGCCGCCGCATTGGCATAGCGCGCTGCCTCGAAGGGTGGGGTACCGCGTGCCAGCGCGCTGACGAAAGCCCCGATATGGGTGTCGCCGGCGCCGTTGGTGTCGATGGCGGTGACCGTGTAGCCGGCAATGGTCTGCGCTGACCCGTCGGCCAACCGCACGTGGCAGCCCTTTGCCCCGGCGCGGATGACCACGCCGGCAGCCTGCGGACAATGGTCGTCCAGAAGCCGTGCCGCGACAGCCTCGATATCGCCCGGGCCGGCAATCTCGGCCGCCTCCGTCGTGTTGCAGCTCAGCCATGTCGTGCGGGCGAGTACCCGCGACAGGATCGGGCGCGGAATGTCCGTGACGACCGGCGTCGGGTCGAAGACGAAAGGTGTTTCGTCCGGCAGTGCCTCGATCCAGTCGGTGAGCGCATCGCGACTGCCGGGATAGCTCAGCGTGTAGCCGGAGATGAACACCCAATCATCAGGCGCGACCGTCACCGGCGCCATCAGGTCGAGGCTGAGCACACTTTCGGCACCTGGCCACGACACGAAGGTGCGTTCGGCGTCGCTCGAGATCATGGCGACGCAATTGCCGCTGTCCATCAAGGGCGATGGCGGCGTCAGTGTCTCGATGCCCTCGGCGGCGAACGCAGCACGCAAGAAGTCGCCATTCGGCCCGCAGCCGAGCTGGCCGCCGAACACCACCTGCATACCGGTGCGGCTGGTCGCGACCATCATGTTGAAGCCGCCGCCAGCAACCTGGGCGAAGCTCGACGCCGTCTTTTCCATACCGGGCGCCGGCAAGGCGTCGATGCGGTAGACATAATCGACCACGGCACTGCCGATATGGACGAGACGCCCGCTCATCCCGCCGCGTCCTTGCTGGAACCGATTTTCGCCACTCGTGCCGTCACGAGGTCGGCTGCAAGCGCGCGAACCTCTGACATGTCGATGCCGACAAGCCGCGCGATATGTTGTTGCGGCAATCGGGAAAAGCCGGTGCAGGAGCCGGCCATGCCGGCCGCGATGGCGCCGATCGTGTCGGTGTCACCACCGAGATTGGCGCTGATGACCGCCGCCTGCCATGGATCCCCGCCGGCGACTTCCAGCACCGCGAAGGCAGCCGGAACGGATTCCTGGCTGGCGACGCCGGTGCCGACCAGATCGGTGATCAGCCGGATCGCGTCCTTCGTCGCCTTGCCGCTCACGATGTCCTGTGCCCAGACGATACGGGCGGCGATGTCGCCGCCGGTGACCCAATGGCCGAGCGTCGCCCCCCGCCTCGCCGCCGCGACGGCGCTGGCGGAAGCATCGCGCCAGTCCCCGCCGGCGATGCCGCGGCTGACGGCGGCAGCAACCGCGGCGGCGGAGGCGATGGCGATCGAGGTGTTGTGCGTCGCCCGGCAGGTCTCCGCCACCTTGTCGACGAATGCCCCCAATGGTTCGAGCGGCATCATGATGCCGACCGGGGCAATGCGCATGGCCGCACCGTTGGTGTCGCCACTGCGTCCCGCTTCCTCTGCAGGCACGCCATTGTTGATAGCGTCGATGGCACGCTTGGTCGACGGTCCCAAAAGATCATAGCTGCCGCGCGCCTTGACCTCGCGTTCCCAGTCGAGCAGCGCATTGACCCAGCGCTTATGGTCGAAGCGGTCGCCGGATTCGACGAGAATGCGGCCGAGCAGCAGCGCTTGTTCGGTATCGTCGGTGATGGTGCCGGCAGCCAGTCCCTTCGACACCGGATGATTGGCGAAAGGCGCGATGAAATCCTCGACATGGCCGTGGAGTTCGCCAATTCGGGCCGGCGACAAAAGTTGTGTCGGCATGCCGAGTGCATCTCCCAGCGCTCCGCCGACAAGCGCGCCCATGGCGCGATCGAGCGGGTCCTTGGCTGTGTCCGGCATCGCTCAGAACCTCATATGCAGCGCGAAATGCGCCGGGTTGAGCAGACTGGTGACATATTCGATCGGCCGGTCGTCGACGGCGCGTGTCAACCGGCGGCCGCGCAGGAACGGCGTGCCTTGCGGGCAGCCGAGGATAGTGGCGTCCTCGGCGTTGAGCATCTCGATCTCCACCCATTCCTCGCCATGGTCGGGAAAGAGGCCGGCGGCGCGCAGCGTCTGGTGCAGCGAGCCCTCGCGCAGGCCACGCAGCGGCACGTCCTCCAGTTCGGGAGAAAGGGGCAGCCGGCTGCGCTCGATGGAGATCGCATGGCCATCGCTGGCGTTGGTGCGCACCCGGTCGACGGCGATGAAGAGCGGGCTTTCGATACCAAGCAGCGCAGCCAGATCGATGTCCTCGATGACCTCCAGCCGCAGTGTCCGCGTCTCGGCGTTGGCGCCGGCATTGGCCAGCGCCCGCGACCAGCCGATGGCGTCATCGACCGGCTTGCCGTCGAAGGTGACGAACGAGCCGATGCCGACCTTGGTGGTGATCAGCCCGCGGCTGGATAGTTCCTCGAGGCCCTTGCGGACCGTATTGCGGCTGACGGAGAAGCGCTGGACGAGTTCGTTCTCGCTTTGAAGGCGGTCGCCGAAACCGAGAACGCCGGAGCGGATCTCATGTTCGAGGACGGTGGCGATCTGCTCGGGCTTGCCCGTGCCTGGAGACAGTTGAACCGAGCGCCGCTTCATATGGGTACCTGTTCAATGAACCTGTATAATCCTGTTCAATACAGAGACACGGATGCCGTGTCAACGGATGCCTATGGCAAGCGAGACGAGGCAGAAAATTTCGAAATGCCCGCGAAGCGCGCCGACAGGACGGTCAAATATGGGCTTGGAAAAGCCGACCACCGATCGCTGAAAAGACCGCAATCAATCAACAGGATAGAGGCAAATCTTGATTCAATTTTGGCCGAGCAGGCTACGGCATCGACACTTCACGAGGCTCAACGAGGATATCCGCCTCGATCGCGGCGTTGATGAACGCCGCCCGTGCCGCCGAAGCTTCTTTCTTTCCCTCAAGCACGGCCAGGCAGACCTTGCGGGCAACCATGTGCCTTTGCCCTGTGGCAACCGGCCAGCGGTTCATCAGGATGTCGGCAGCCTGAGCGACCCTCTCCACGTTGAAGATCGAGTTTCGCGACCGACCGAGCGCAATCCTGATCGGCTCATCGAAACGCTGGTCTTGCACCACCCCACCTCCGGAATCGAACGTGCCGACCCAATTCCCTGTATTGTGATAGGTTTCGCGCCAAAGGTGCAAGATGTCTGATTCCAGTGGCCAGAAAAATCCCAGGCTGATCGTCGTGGTTGCGTTCGATCGCGGCGAGGATGGGGAATTGTTTCCAGCCTTTGGACCCGCCGACCAACAGAGCGAAGACCGCGCCATACGCACCGCCAGGGCTCTGGCGGCAAAGCATGCCGGCGTCATCGCATGGAGCCGCGAGGCCGATCCGACGCTAGGCGAATACGGCCCGCCGAACACCCTCTTCGTCAGCGGCGATGTACCTGACATGGAGTAATCTATTGGCGCCAAGCAAAAGCCCGCCACGGTGAACCGGAGCGGGCCTTGGAGGAGGACAAGGGGTGGGACCCTCTCCTCTTGTTTCCACGGGGGGTGTGGACCGCGACCATCCTACAAAAATTTTGAAACAAGCCGGATCACAAGCAGACCTGCACGCATCACAATCCGGTGGGCGCGGGTTATCGAGCCGGTCACGAGATTGCGATCACCCCGAGATGATCGAGCGCGGCTAAATCCGCCCCAGCACGACATGCACGATAATGATGAACAACACGAGCCCGAGGCCGCCGCCGCCATCGTTGCCGGTGCCATAGAAGGGCCGCCGAAGCCGCTGACGCCGCCAAGCAGCGCAATGATGAGGATAATGATGAGAATGGTTCCAAGGCTCATGATCCTCCCGTTCCTGTAGGCGCTCTCGCGCCGGTTTCAACATCGCCCTATTCGGATGTTGCAGAGGATGTGAACACTTTCAAAGGATTGGCGTTCCACCCCGTGCAACGGTGCCGCACGGGAAAGACCCACGAGTAACCACGCAGAAAGCCCGCCAAGGATGGCGGGCTTTCCAACCGGCCGGAGGCCAGGAGAGTGCGGTCAAGCCTCACGGCTGGTTCGGCACTTCCGATCCCGGCGCTCCTGGTGTCAGCGGCGTGCGATCAGCAGGCAAAGCTGGCGCAGGTCGCGGTCGTAGACCCCGGAACTGCCGAGAACATCGACGCAGCGCTTCTTCATCCGCGCCAACTGGCTATCCGACATGTCGGCGACGACACCGGGCAGGTTCGGATGTCCCGGAGTACCAGGGTTACCCGGATTTCCGGGATTGCTTGGATTGCTCGGGTTGCTCGGGTTGGTTCCGCCGCCGATGCCGACACCAACGCCGACGCCGCTCGAGCCACCAACATTGGCGCCGAGACCGGCGGTAATGCCGCCAGACCCTCCGACATTGGCGCCCACACTGGCGTTGATGCCGCCGGAACCGCCAACATTGGCACCGGCACCGGCATTGATACCGTTGCTGCCGCCAACGAAGCACCGAGACCGGCGCTGACGCCGCTCGAGCCGCCGACATTGGCACCGGCACCAGCATTGACGCCACTGCTGCCGCCGACCGAGGCGCCCACACCGGCATTGATGCCGCCGCTGCCGCCAACGGAGGCCCCGACGCCGGCATTGACACCGCCGCTTCCACCCACCGAGGCGCCGACGCCAATACCAAGTCCTGCGGCATTTGCCGGCAGGGAAAGGGCCAGGACTACTGCACTGCCTGCCAACACACTGGCGACTGTTTTGATCGTAAAAGCCATAACACTCTCCTGTTGTCGTTACGCTAGGGCAGTCGGCGAGAAGCCGATTGCAAAGTTTATCTACGAAACAGGTTGGCTTAAGTTTCAGATTGATATCTTATAGCACAAATTATGGTGTCTGTTTTTTTAATTGCGAATTCGTAATAATAGTAAAATTTAAATACAAATTTCACTAGTGCAATATATCAACGTGCGGGTATCGTCGATATACATTTACGAGGCAGCCAAAAAACGATTTTCTGTAAAACCCTAAAAATTCCATCCCTCATGACTGGAATTCTGCTCTGATAGTTGAGGCAGCATCACCGATGGCGTCAGAGACAGCCCTTGGCCAAGGATAGCATCGCCGCCACGATGGCTCCGATCTGACCAGAGCTTGTCGGCGGCCGAACGCGAGCGGCAAGGGTACTGCATCAGGCAGACAATCTGCCCGGAAGGCATGACATCCGCCAGGTCTTGCGGCGACGCACCAGGCGATCGCCTCACGCGTTACCGCATCACAAGTGAAGGATGGGCGGGAGGCCTCGTGAAAGTGCCGGCCATTGCCGGGCAGTTAATCAACAAGATCAGATCGGCATTGAACGCACAACGTCCCAAACGCACGCAAGCCGAAGGCACTGCGGTGCAGATTGGCTCTGCTCCATTGCAATTTATGCTTGCATTCTGGAACAAATAAGGAACAATGCGCGATTGCCGCTGAAGCGGACCAGGTTTTCGGGGGAGGACCAGCGAGATGACGAGCAAAGGTGCGCGGCAGGTTGCCGCTGCGGTCGGGTCGTGCTTGCTGGTGAGGGTTTTGCGCCCGGGTTGGCTGGCTGGGCTTGCGCTCATTCTCGCTCTGAACGCCGTCGCGCTCGCCGCCGGCAAGGACTATGCCGTCTGCTTCAGCGACCGCAAGATCGCTGCCGACCAGCTCATCGCCGCCTGCACGCCGATTGCCGAGGACAACACGGAACCGTCGCGGAACCGTGTTATCGCCTATTTCCATCGCGGCCTCGCCTGGGACGACAAGCACGACTACGACCGGTCGATCGCCGACTACAGCGAGGCGATCACATTTGATGCCAGAGAGGCCTCGGCCTACTTCAATCGCGGGGCTGCCTGGTACTGCAAGGAGGAAAACGACCGCGCCATCGCTGATTTCAACGTCGCCATCAGCCTCGAGCCCGACTCCGGCGATGCCTACTACAGCCGTGGCCTTGCCTTTTTTCGCAAAGGCAAGACCGACGCGGCCATTATCGATTTCGAGCAGGCGCTCACGGTCGATCCGCAAAACAACAAGGCGCACAACAGTCTCGGCGCCACCTGGCAACGCAAGGGCGACCATGACAGGGCTATCGCCGAATATGACGAGGCGATCCGCCTCGATCCACAAGACGCCACAGTGTATGTCAACAGAGGCATCGCCCACGCCTCCAAGGGCGACTACGACCTTGCGATAGCTGATTTCGACCATGCCATCAGCCTCGATCCGGAAAGCGTCGACGCCTATGCCAATCGAAGCGCAGCCTGGATTGGCAAGAGCGACTGGCCGCGCGCGCTTGCCGATGCCAGTAGGGCGGTTGAGATCGCCCCCGGCAGTGCGGATGGCTACTATAACAGAGCCGTCGCCTGGACGAATACAGGCGACGATGATCGCGCCATAGCTGATTTCGATAAGGTGATCGACCTCAACGCGAAGGATGCCGCCGCCTATTTCGGCCGTGCGCTGGCGCTGACGCGCAAGGGCGATCTGGACCGCGCCGCCGCCGACTGCCGAAAAGCGACAAAACTTGACCCGAAACGGGCCGACGCCTGCAACGAGCAGATGATGGGCGGCGAAGCTCTGCCTGGGGAGGAAGCGATGGCCATTCCGCGGCAGGACAATTCCGCCGCCATTGCCTGGAATCTGCAGCAGGGGTTGGACCAGCAGATACAAGGGAATGTCGGGGCCGCCATAGACTCGTTCAGCTTTGTAATCCGGCTCGATCCCTACAATGCCGACGCCTATTACGATCGCGCCCTGGCCAGCGCGTCTGTAGGAGATTATGTGATTGCTGCCGCCGACTGCAGGCAGGCGATCAAGCTCGATCCGAAACGGACAGGTACCTGCAATGAACAGGTCGCAGACGAAGTCCAGCCAGCCGCATCCGCTGCAGGGGAAGAGATCGGGGATTCTGGCGCCGCCAAAATCCTGGTCGAGCGCGGCATGGTGCGGCTGTCCAAGTATGGCATCGAGGGCGCTATTCTCGATTTCGACAGCGCTATCAGCCTCGATCCGGACAATGCCGATGCCTATTTCAGCCGGGGTCGCGCCAAGACGCTGAAGGGAGATCTAGCCGGGGCGGCGGCGGATTGCCGGCACGCCATCGAACTCGACCCGGAGCGGACGGGAAATTGTCGCGAACATGATGCGAACGTCGAAGGCAAGGCGCCCGCGCCTGCGGATGCGCCAGAACCCCAAGCCGCCGTTTCCGACATGGCGGCCACGGAAGACACGCTGGCAGCCAAGGCCCTGGAGTCAACCGATTGGCGCGCCCTGGAAGCGATCCTGGGCGGTGACGCCTTCCTGGATATGGGCAAATACGACCAGGCAATCGGCGCGTATGACAAGGCGATCGCACTTGATCCGAACAACCGGTTCGCCTATTTCGGCCGCGGCAAGGCCTGGGCAGCCAAACGCGATTACGAGCGGGCGATCGCCGACTACGACAATGTCATCCACCTCGCCCCCAATATGGCGTCGGCGCATGCTCGCCGCGGCCTCGCCAAGGTCACCTCAGGCGATATCGATGGCGCTCTCGCCGACTGCGACCGGGCTTCAACACTCGATCCAAAGGTGCGCGACGCTTACTTCTGCAAAGGCATGGCCTGGCACGCCAAGGGCGACCTGGCGCGCGCGATCGCTGCCTATTCGGTAGCCATCGAGATCGATCCGAAGGACGACGCCAGCTACTATGGGCGCGGCATGGCGCGAGCCGACAGGAAGGACTATGACGAGGCTATCGCCGACTTCGGCCACGCAATCAAGCTCGACCCCGACAATGCGGACTACCTCGTCAGCCGTAAGGCGGCGTTGGCGGCGTTGGGACAGGACGACGCGGTTGGCACCAAACGTGCCACTCCGCGGAACGCCGGCAATAGCGCCAAGTCCGGCGGCAAGCGTTCCGCCGTCAGGATGGCGGAACTCGTCCAGGCGACAGACCCGCGCGTTCTTGCCGCGGTACAGCACGGCGACAGTCTGTCGAATGCGGGCAAGTATGACCAGGCAGTCGGCGCGTATGACAAGGCGATCGCGCTCGACCCCGACAGCCCCCTCGCCTATTTTGGCCGCGGCAATGCCTGGTCCGCCAAGCGAGCGTATGACCGGGCGATTGCCGACTATGATCAGGTGATCCGGCTCGTACCGGACCTGCTCTCTGCCCATGTTCGCCGGGGCATGGCCAAGGCCACGTCCGAGGATGCCGAAGGTGCTCTCCTCGATTGCGGCCGGGCGGCCATGGTCGATCCGAAACTGCTGGATGCCTATTTCTGCATAGGCATGGCCTGGCACGTCAAGGGCGACGCCGGGCGAGCGATCACAGCCTACTCGGCGGCGATCGAAATCGATCCGAAGGATGCTCCCAGCTATTATGGACGTGGCATAGAAAGGGCCGACAACAAGGACTACAGCGGCGCCATTGCCGACTTCGACCAGGCGATAGGACTCAATCCGGGCAACCGCGATTACGCGGTCGCCCGCAAGGCGGCGGTGACTGCGTTAAAGAAAGGGGCCGCCGCGCCTGATGCTGTCGGCTCTGATCCCAAGAACCTCAAGGCTTTCATGGATCGCGGCGATGCGTTCTACACGAAGCGCAAATACGATCGCGCGATTGCTGAGTACAGCCGCGCGATCGCGCTCGATCCAAGAAAGGCAGCAGCCTATGTCGGGCGAGGACTGTCGCGCGCCGAGAAGGGCGACTACGATGGTGCTATCGATGACTACGGCAAGGTGATCGAACTCTATCCGACCTATTTCGACGCTTACCTCGGCCGCGCCATCGCCTTGGGCAAGAAGAACGAATTGGATCGTGCCATCGCCGACTACAACCGCGCGGTCGAAATCGAACCTGGCTACGCACCTGCCTATTTCGGGCGCGGCAGCACCTGGTTCGCCAAGGGCGACTACGATCAGGCCATCGCCGACTACGACCAGGCACTCAAGCTCGACCCAAAGCTGGCCATTGCCCGCAAAGGCCGCAAGGCTGCGGCAGCGGCGAACGCCTCAAAGACATCAGGCGAAGCCGCTGGCCAGGCTGGCGAGGGGGCGATCAAGCCAAGTAACGCTTCGCCGGCTGCGCAGGCGTTCAGCAAGGGCTGGACGCTGCACGAGAGGGACGACTATGACGGCGCCATAGCGCTTTATGACAAGGCGATTGCGCTCTTTCCCGCATTCCACGACGCCTATCTGGCCCGAGCAATGGTCTGGGAGGCCAAGAGCGACTACGCTCATGCCGTCGCCGATTACAGTCAGGCAATCACGCTCAATCCGAATTTTGCCGAGACTTACTACGACCGTGGTCAGAACCGCGGTTTCCAAAGAGATTACGACGGAGCGCTTGCTGACTACGGAAAGGCCATCAGTCTCAATACCAAGGACGCAAGGGTCTATGCCCATCGAGGCCTTATATTGATGGGCAGGCATGAGGACGTCGCAGCGTTACGTGATTTCGAAAAGGCGCTCAGCCTCGACGGGAAGAATCCCTTTGCCTATTTGGGCCGGGGGGTGATTCGGATCGGCAAGGCGAATTATGACGGGGCCATCGCCGATTTGAGCCAGACGATAAAGCTCAAACCGGATTTCGCCGCCGCCTATAAAGTGCGGAGCAGGGCGTGGGACGCCAAGGGTAACCAAAAGCGCGCCGAAGCCGACCGCAAGAAGGCGCGGAGCCTCGGCGCGAACTAGACAGGGTCAGGGAGGGCCGGTGGATGGGACGTTGGAAAGGCTTTGGTGTGGCGGCGGTCGCCGCTTTGTCGTTTGTTGCGATAAAGGTATTGCCCTGGGCGCTCGGCTTTGCCGGCGGCAAATATCTTTACCAGACGGTGGCGGGCTCGCCCGATCCACAGATGCTGACCACAGCTCAGGTAAGCGAACAGATTGAGAGCCAAGGAAGCCAGATTTTCAAGGCAATCAAGCAGGAGTTTCCAGACGACTACGACGTCGTCGTGGAAAAAATCACGGCCATGGCCAGACTTGGAAATGTCGATCAGGTGCGAAATACGAGCAGGATGGCTGTCGCCGATCTCAGGCGAAGATACGCATCCCTGCTGTCCTCGGCTCCGGACGGCAACGCCGCCGAAGCGCTGCGTGCACAATCGGATATGCTCAACCATGTCATGGCGCGGGAAACCGCTGCCATCTGCAACAACTACCTTCGTGAAGGGCCGGATGCGCTCGGCACGCCGGACCAGGATTTCCTGATCGACATGGACAAGGTCGGCGCCACCCTGTTCCACGCTTTCGGCGCAGCGAAGAATGGCAGTCTGCCGGCCGCCGCTGCCAGCGACGGAGACTGGTCGCTGCTGGCCGACGCTTTCATCAACGCTGGCGGCACTCCCGCCGAGATGACTGCCATTGCCAATGTCAGTCGGGAATTCGAAGGTCTCTGCCAGCCGTAGCAAAACTCTACGCAGCCGCCCTGTCGCTGCAGGGTGAACCCGGGCGACACATCAAAACCACTCTGCTCTATGAGATCGTCCGGAATTGAATTGGTCGGGTCTGCTGATCTGTGGGTCTGACGTAGAGCTGCCGCACCTCGTGAGCTTCTTTGGCTGGCCAGCCATTTCCTCGAAGGTCGAAGACCCGATTGGCTCCCTACCCCAGGGTTGAATTGCTGAAATACTTCGCGAAATCAGGGCGTTGTGTCAGAACTTTGCCATCGGCATCGCGCAGGATTCCGGACGCGAAGAGATAGTCGCCGATCGCTTCCATCTTGGCCGGATCCATCGTCCCGATGGCGCCGCTTTGGCTGCGCAGATAATGGCCGTCGACCAGCATCTTCAGCGAAGCCTCGATCAGTGCCGGATTGGTCAGCGTGTCCTTATTGGCGGCGACCAATAGGGCTGCCGCCTCATCGGGATGATCAACAGCGAACTGGTAGCCGCGCCGCGTTGCCTGGACGAAGGCGGCGGCAGGTTTCGGATTTGCCTGGAGATAGGCTTCGCTCGAAGAGATCAGTGTCGTGTGCTCGTCGGGCACGCCGTAATCGGCATAGACGAAACTGCGCTGTTTGACGCCCTTGAGCTCGGCTTCGACACCCTCCCAGGTCGAGACTTCGAGCGTGAAATCGACCGAACCATTGGCCAGCGCCTCATAGGCTGAGGTGCCGAGCGTCACCGTCTCGAAATTGCCCTTGCCGCCGTCGTGGCGGATGATGGTGCCGATCAGTGCGTTCTCCCAGGCGCTGCCGAAGCCGCCATAAGTCAGGCCGTCAAGGTCCCTCGGGCTTTTGATCTCGCTGCGTGCCGCATTGAAAACCACGCGGCCGGTTTCGGATTGCACCACGGCATAGACGGCTCTCAAGTCGGCCCCGGCGGTTTTCTGGGTGAACAGGCTGATCGTGCCGTTGATGCCGAAATCGGCGACGCGGTTGGCGACCAGCGTGCCAGCACCGGTATCGCTGTAAGGCAGGATCTCGACCTCGAGTCCAGCTTCGGAATAGAACCCCTTGTCGCGAGCGACGAACAGGCCGATGTGATTGGTGTTGACCGTCCAGTCGAGTGCGACGGTGACTTTTTGCGCCGCCGATTGTGCCCAGGCTCGCCCCGATCCGGCAATCAAGGGAAGGCCGGTAGCGAGGGTCAGCAGCAAAGCCTGCCGGCGCGTCAAGTCAGTCATGGTCGTGTCCTTTGGATTGGTGCGGGTTGAGGATGGTGTCGAGGATCTCGGCCTCGAGCGCGCTTGCCTTCCGCGCGGCATCGCCGCCAAGGCTGCGCGGGCGCGGCAGCGGGACCTTGATTTCACGCACGATGCGGGCCGGGCGCGCCGACAGCACGTAGATGCGGTCGGACAGGAACACGGCTTCGCGCACGTCATGGGTGATCAGCAGCGCCGTCCAGCGGTGATGACGCCACATCTGCTCGAGCCAGCGTTGCATCGCGGTGCGCGTCAGTGCGTCGAGCGCGCCGAATGGCTCGTCGAGCAAAAGCATGTCGCGCTCCTGCACAACTGTGCGCAGCAGGGCCGCGCGCTGGCGCATGCCGCCGGACAGCTGAGCGGGAAAATGCCGCTCGAAGCCAGCGAGCCCGAACTCGGCAAACAGCGGCGCAACACGTGCCCGCGCCGCCTTGCGCCTGATGCCTTGCACTTCGAGCCCGAGCGTCGTGTTGTCGAGGACGCGCCGCCACGGCATCAGCGCGTCGCGTTGCGGCATGAAGGCGAAATGCCTGCCGTGGTCATCGAGGGGCGCGCCGTCGAACAACATCTCGCCCTCGCCATGCTCGGTGCCGGTCAGAAGCTGGAACAGCGTCGACTTGCCGGCGCCCGAGGGCCCAAGGATCGAGACGAATTCACCAGTGCCGACACTCAGCGAAATATCGGCCAGCACGTCGAGCCCACCGAACGCCTTGCGAAGATGCCGCAGCTCGAGCCGGCTCATCGCCACGGCCCCTTCCCGGCGGTTTCGTTGCCGGCGTGCTCCCAAGGCATGGCAAGGCGCTGCAACAGTACAGTCAACCCGAAAAGGACAAGTGTAAGCGCTGCGCTGACGCCGACGGCGGCCAGCACCAGGTCGGGGCGGAAATTGTTCTTGGCGTTGAGCATATAGATGCCCAAGCCCTTCGCCGCACCCGCATATTCGGCGAAGATAGCGCCGACCACGGCATAGGTGATGGAGATCCTCAGGCCAGCAAAGAAGTAAGGCAGCGCCGAAGGCAGCCGCGCCAGCACGAAGACGCGCCAGCGCCCTGCTCCCATGGCGCGCAGCATCTGGCCGATCTCGGCCTCGGTCGACTCGTAACCTTCGACCAACGCCACCAGCATCGGAAAGAAGGTGACCAGCGACACCAGCATGATCTTGGGCGCCAGCCCGAAGCCGAACCACAGCACCACAAGCGGCGCGATCGCCACCAGCGGCAATGTCTGGCTGACGATGAAGACGGGAAACAACGCGCGGCGCAGCGGCTGGAAGAAGTCGACCAGCATCGACAGCGCGAAGGCGGCACTGAGCGAACAGGCAAAGCCAAGCAGCGTGGCGCGGATAGTCGGAACGGCGTTGTCGACCAGCGCCTCGCGATTGAGCATCGCTTGCGCGAGGACGCGCGATGGCGCCGGCAGTATCGTCGGCTTGATGCCGGAATAGGTGGCATAAAGCTCCCAGGCCAGCAGGAGCAGTCCGACCGACATCATCGCCGGTACCGCCTTGACAAGAAGGCTCGCGATCGGGCGCGAAGCGACTGATGGTGAGACCACGGCAGATGACCTTTGACGGCCGGAGAGCAGCGGCAGCTTCAGACAGCCGACGGGCTGTTGGCCGAGACCGTGACATCGAGGGTTACGTGGCCGGCACCCGGTCCGAAGCGGCAGAATGCTGCGTCAAGCGCCGAAAAGATCGCGCCCGCATCACCGCGCAATTTCGTACAGAAATGCTTGGAGAGCTCATAGACACCCGACTGCTTGAGGAAATCGATGCAGCCGTAAATCTCGTCCATATGGTCGTCGGTGCCCATCACATAGAGCGAGAACTGCGCTGCCGCCGGCTGGCCAGTCGAAGCCGCGCCGCGCACCGCCGCGATGGCCGCATCACTGCGCGGGCCGAGTGGCCCGACAGGTCCGCCAAGCGCATCGGAGCGACAGATCGGGTCATCCGGCTCGCCCGGGCAGCCGCGTGAAATGGTAGCCGACAGCACGCAATGTTTGCCGCTGCGCGCCGTCGCCACGAAGAGGTCGCGCATGGCTGGAAACAGCACCTCGGGCGGCCCGACCAGCAGGGTCGAGATGTCGTCGGTCTCGATCCGGAGCTTGTCGCGGTAGGGATCGAGCGCGCCCAGCGCGCCAAGAATGACACCGACGAAATCGTCGGCCATGGGGTATAGGGAAATCTGTGCGCCTGAAAACATGGCCCGCCTCGCTCCGCTGGTATTACCCAGATCAGCTTTTAGGGTCTGTGGGCTTGCCGCCCCCGTCTCAGCCCCGACCGTACGGAGCACCCCTGTGGATGCGCGGGTTAAAGCACCAATCAAACCGAAGTGAAAGCCATTTTTTCAGCGCGCTGCACCAAAAAGCATTGCGCCAGGCCTGGTCCTTGGTCGAAGCCGCCGATGCTGCTGGAGCAGAATTTTATCGGGAACCTTCGCTGCCGCGACCGGTTGTCCCCACAGTCGCAAATGCGATCACCTTCGTAGAAACAAGCGACGAGTTCACAGAAATGGAGACAAACCATGTTCATGAAAATCCTCGCAGCTTCGGCTCTCACGATTGGTCTGGCCACATCAGCCATGGCGCAAAGTGCCGGTAGCAATAACGCAAATGGCGATGGCGTCGGCAGCGGGAAGTCGGTGACTGTGGAGCCGAACACCCCGGCCTCGCCGAATACGGTCAGCCCCGGTACTGTCGACCTCGGCATAACCAACAGCACGACCGGCGACATGAATTCGAACGCAGATCGAAATTGCCCGGCCGGCCCGCAGGGCGCGCAGCCTGACGCCACCCACACCTCGCCGGGCACCTCTGTGCCGACGGTCAATGACAACCATTGCGGTAAGTAGGCCATTGCTGGCAACCGAGGAAGCCGCGAGCGTATGCTCTGCGGCTTCTTTTGGGCGTCAGCACAATCGGGCACTCCTCGACAACGCCAATATCATGGGCACTTTCGGACATCGGTGGAAGGCTCGACGGCTTCACCGAAGCGACCAGGCGCACTGACTGACTGAAAGGGGTTTGGGATGCGATGAAGCCGCTCGACGACCTTGTCGAGCGGCAATGCATGGCAGAACCGCCTGTTGTGAAGTTTACGAAACAGCCTTTTCGCGAACCGGCAGCTTCCAGCCCGGCCTGACGAAGTGGCAGGTGTAGCCGTTGGGGTATTTCTCCAGATAGTCCTGATGCTCAGGCTCGGCTTCCCAGAAGGGACCGACGGGCGCGACTTCGGTGACGACTTTGCCCGGCCACAGACCCGAGGCCTCGACATCGGCGATGGTGTCCTCGGCGATGCGCTTTTGTTCGTCGCTGGTGTAGTAGATCGCCGAGCGATAGCTCATCCCGACATCGTTGCCCTGCCGGTCGCGGGTCGTCGGATCGTGGATCTGGAAAAAGCGCTCCAGCAGCGTGCGATAGCTTATGATGGCCGGATCGAAATTGATCTCGATGGCTTCGGCATGGCTGCCATGGTTGCGATAGGTGGCGTTGGCCACGTCGCCGCCGCTGTAGCCGACACGGGTGGAGATGACGCCGGGGTAACGCCGTATCAAATCCTGCATACCCCAGAAGCAGCCGCCGGCAAGGACTGCGCGTTCGGTCGAAGTCGCCATATCACGTCTCCTCAAAAGCAATTCCGGGAAAATGTAGGGGTTTCCCGGGAAAAGCGCATAGCGCTTTCCCTTGAGAATTGCGCAAAAGCAAGTTGGTCTCCCCATAAATGGGCATTGTCACCTTCTTCGTCCAGCGGACCAGCTGATCTGCTTCAGTTGCTCGGTCGCGCGAGGCTGTCGATCACACCCGGCAACTGCGGCGCACCGGGCGGAACGGCGGCAAAGCTGACCGCCACCGGCGGCGCCCTGAGCGACCAGTCGAAAAGAACGGTTTTGACCGGGACGTTACCCAGCCACGCCTGCAGATAGGGTGGCACGTCGCGCCCAGGCCAGACCAGCAGTATGCCGTGGTCGCGCAGCCGCTCCTTGGTGATCCAGGGGGCGTACTGCATATTCAGGTCGGTGAAGATCGACGGCTTGTCATAGGCATTGAGGCCCGCCAGCAACGCGATAAGGGTATGGCCGCCGACGGTGTCGAGCCGACCGGATGCGGCCGCGTGCCAGACGGTCTCGGCCTCGTCCGATATCTTCTGCGCCGGCCAGCAGACGGCGTCCATGCGTCCACGCAAATTGCATTTTGTCCAGCGGATCCCGGCATAAGCACCAGATATGCCGATAATGCAGACGAACGCGCAGATCGCCAGCTTTCGCATCTCGACGGTGCCGAGGCGGTGGCCCAGCAAGGCGAGCGCCACAACGCCAGCAAGATTGTACATCGGCGCGCCCCAGGCCTCGCCGGCGCCGGTGAACAGGGACGCCACCATGATGAGGAGCGCCGGGCCAAGCCCCATCCACAAGAGATAGACAAGGATGCCGCGCCCGACGGGCTCTTGCGGCGGGGGCGAGCGCCGCAGCAGCCCTGATATCGCCAGCACCAGAATAAAACCGCAGAGCCCGGCCATCTGGACGCCGATATAATAAAAGCGGGAGCGATGGGCCAGCACCCACTGATCGCGCCATGCGGCATAGGTGATCGGCAGGAAATCGACGCGATAGAGTTCGACGGCCAGTGGCGCAGCGACAGCGATGAAAACCACAAGCCCAAGCCATGGCCAGGGCGTGGCGAGCCGGCTGCGTGCCCGAGTATCCGACAACAGCCAGATCGCCCCGAACAACAACAGCAGACCGGTGGAAAACTTGGCATAGAGCCCGACGCCCGACACCAGTCCGAGCGCCAGCCACCAGCCCGGCCCACCACCACGGCTGGCACGCCACAGCAGCCAGCAGATGGCGGCCCAGAAGGGCATCTGCGCGTAGTCATGATTGAACTGCGGGGTCGGCCAGCCGAAGAAATAGAGCGACGGCATCAATAGCACGGCGGCCAGCGCGCGCCTCTGCCCTAGCAGGTCACGGGCCAGCAGATAGACCAGGACGAAAGTCGCCGAGATCGTCAGCTGGGCCACGAAATATTGCGGCCAGCGGAACGATCCGGTCAGAAGATGGCTGGTCTCGAGCAGCCAGCCGGGAAGCTGTGGGTGCTTGTAGGTCAACAGCACCCATTCGCGGCCCCACATGAAGCCTTCGACGACATCGTTGGGCGGTGCGACGTTGACAAGCGCCGGCGCCACGGTCCAGCAGAATATCTGCATCAGGCACAAAATCGCCAGAAAATGCCAGGGATGACGGATTAGGCTGGACAAAACCGATGGGGAATCGACGCCGGCGGCAGGCAATCCCGCCGGCACCCAGTTGTCCATGGATCCATCTATCCCCGCCATGCGACGCTTAAATCACATAGTCTAGTTTAACGAACAGCCCAAACGTCGAAGCTTACGAAAAAGTATAGCTATGTGCCATTGCAGCACCAAAATCGGGCAGGAGTATCGGCGCTCCTCTCGCTAGGCACGATTGCGCTGCACGTCTGACCCCTGCCTGAAAAATCCGGATCCTAATGCGCCACCACCATGCCGTCATCCACTACCGTGCGCTCGACTTCTGGATGGCGCGCGCGGCCGTTCTCGTCATCATCTGCCTGCAGCTTCTGGTCATCAACAACCTCTCATTCGGGCCGCGCTGGCTGGCCCCGGCGCTGGAGGCCGCCTTGCTGCTGCCCTTGTCGGTGGCCACCGCCTGGACACAGGCCGCCACCCGAAAGGCGGTCGAGGATCACGAGTGGCACGCGATCGGCCAGTTTCGCGTCATCATCCGCAGAACCGCCCTGACCATGACCGCCCTCATCAGCGTCATGAATTGCGGTTCGCTGGTCTTGCTGGTGCGTGCCTTGCTGGAGGGTCATGCCGGCAACAGCGGCACGACACTGCTGATCGACGCGCTCAACATCTGGGTCACCAACGTCATCGTCTTTGCTTTGTGGTTCTGGAGCACCGACCGCGGCGGCCCGCCGACCTGCGGCCTCGTTAAGCTGGCGCAGGCCGATTTCCTGTTCGCGCAGATGACGCTGAACGACCGTGAGCTTCGCGATTGGCTGCCCGGCTTCGTCGACTATTTCTTCCTCGCCTTCACCAATGCGACAGCGTTTTCACCCACCGACACCTTGCCACTCTCCCAACGCGCCAAGCTGCTAATGATGGCCGAGGCCATGATCTCGCTGCTGACCATCGCGCTGGTCGCGGCACGGGCGGTCAACATCCTGGCTTGAGGCTTGCCAGGCCGAATCTTCGCTGCATCGCCGAAACGCAAAATAGCCCGCCTCGGCGTGAGCCGAGGCGGGCAAAAAAATGAGGACTATGCCGCGTCCGGCGGCTTTTCAGCGCGATTTTATGTGTCTCGAATTCTGTTGCAGTCGCCAACAGACAATACCAGCCGGAGCCAGCCACTACTCCTCTGGCGCCTGCCTGAATCTCCGCACCACAAACTCGAACAGGACGTCCGAGATCCACATGGCACAGACGCCGATCAGGAAGGCCGCCGCCAGCGTGGTGGTGTCGTCGGCGGGATCGGGCATCGGCAGGCCGGTGATCCTGGCATAGGACACCGCCGGCAGCGTCAGATAAGCTGCGGCAAGCGCACCGCAGATCGGCGAGGCCACCATTTCGCGTAGCTTGTAGCGGTGCCGCGACAGCGCACGCAGAACGCCACCGGCAAGACCGGCGGCGACAACCGGTCCCTTGACGCCGAGCAGGTCGAAAAGATCGTGCATCACGGCCTCCACCCACAAAGCGTCTGGCCCTTTTCGTTGTGAGCCAGGATCGCCGCCACCGACGCATCGGAAAGGGTCGCCACCTCTGCCTTTGCAGGCCGGATGGGATGCCCGGCCGCGCAGAACGATCCACCTGATGTGGTGCAGCCGGCCAACAGGAGTGAGAGCGCTACGATTTTGACCATCTGCCGAGCCTCCCCCGATTGTCGTCCGGCGTCCGCCCGGCGACGGCGTCGTCGATCTTCTGGGCTTCGGTGCGCGCCGCTGCGTCGGCGGCATCCTGCCTGGCCTTCTGACTTGCCTTGCCCCTGGCGTAGGCCGTCCAGAGACCGGCGAGTGCGGCACCCGTTGCAAGGAGATACGGCCAGACCTGGCCAAGCAGTACTAGCGTTCCCATTTCATGTCTCCTTGGCTGGCGGCGCGACCATGCCGCGCGGTCCGTCACGCACCGCGTTGATGATGATCTTCGCAAGGGCAAGTATGCCGCTGATCTGAAGCGCGGTGCGATCGGTGACGCCGAACATCGTCCAGTCGAAACCGGCGAGCGCGCCGCCGCAGATGATGGCGATCAGCGTGTTGAGAAGATTGTGCAGCGTGTTGGTGTTGAACCATGTCATCAAAAGAGGCTCCCGAAAAAACCGGTGACGTGATGCCAGAAGGCTGCGAGCGCTCCGGCAAAGAGGACGAGGATGCCGGCCGCTGCAGCCGTCTTGCCGCCGGATGGCGGCGCTGGCGGCACGGTCTGGACCGTCGGCGCCTCACTAGCGGACGTTTCGACCTTGGACGGCTGTGGGACAGACGGCAGGGCCACCGGTGCCGCCGGTCGTTGCGCCGACATCAGCAAGGCCTGAACCCGTACCGACCTGACGCGATCGGACCAGCCGCGCCCGAATGTCGCCCACGTCGGCAGCCGTTTGAGAAACGCCAGCCGCGCATCGCAAAGCGCATCGATGACGACGCCGGCCGGCCTTGCCTTGACTGCTGCAAGGGTAGCCGGCCCGATCCGGCCATCTTGGACAACGCCCACGGCCGCCTGCAAATATTTCGCCGCTCGGCCAGGCCCGCTGTTCACCGCGAAATCGAACACGGCATGGTCGACACCATCGGGCAGTTCGGCGCCGAGCACGGTGTCCCAATAGAACCGACGAAGGACCGTCGCCACCTGATCATCGCTGATCCTGCGCAAATCCGCCTTTGTCGCATCGGCCTTCACGTAGCGGCGGAAATTGGCAAGTGTCACACCCTTCATGGTGGCGCCGCCCGGATCAGCCGGATTGTCCGACCAGAGCCCTTCAGATTTCAAAACGAGCGCAAGCGCCCGCGCGAAGTTGCGGTCCATGAGGTTCCCTTTCCGCCCTTCCGGGCAGTTGTTCACTTTCGGGTTGTGGTTGGCCGGACTGGTTTGCCTCGCCGCGGGTGGCATCAGACACAAGGGCCTATGCGCGGGGCATGAAACACCGATGAGCCACGCCGCGCCTCGGTCTTTGCATCAATTGCGTGGTCAGGCCATGGGTCGACCCCGAACGCTGCCGTGAAAGCGCCCCAAGAGCAGCAGCCAGACCGACGTTTGAATTGCCAAGAACCCGACGAAAGGCTGACGTGCCTGGGCCAGTACGTTTTCCAGACTGTTGCGGTGCGCGTAGACGCCGATCACGCTGCCAACGACGATCCAGAAGAAGAACCATGTGCCCTTGCTTTGCAGCGAGGCGCGATGCAGCGCCGCGAGCGCCAGCCCGTAGAGAAGCCCGAACACGATCACGACCGGAATGCCGCCCGTTGCCCACGCTTGCCCCCAGAAAGTACCCGCCAAGCCATAGCTGGCCTGAGAGAAAATCTGCGTCTGAAGCACAGTGTTGAACCCAGTGCTGTCGAAACCGAAAGCCGACGGCTGAACGAGCAGCTGCGCCAAGGTATCGCGAACCATATTCCACCACGGATAGGTCGTGTTTGTTCTGATCAGGCCCTCTATATTTTCGTGTGTGCCAAAAGCTTCCCAGGACGCGATCAAAGCCATCGGGTCCGATCCGCCCGTCAGCATTATTCCTATGGTTATGTCCCGCTTATAGGCCAGATAGAATGGCTTCATGAAGAAGACGATGGCGAGCGTTGCAAGCCCTATGCACCACATCCTCCAGTTGAGTGCAGCCCTCGTGATAGGCCATTCCCACATCGAAACGACAGCGAACGCCATTGCCAGAATGACAGGTACGGTTCGATCACCGGCAATGGCATTGAGCACCACCATCAGCAGGAAGATGCTTTGTGTGACCCGCGCACCTCGCCCCCAAAGCCTGTCGAAATAGATGGACGCCAGAAGGCCAATACCGCTGACCCAACGCCACACGACGGAAATCAGGCCGCCGACAACGCCGTAGATGTCCGCACGCTCCATTGCGAACCATTGCAGCCCTGCCCTGTTGGCCATCCATGCGTAACATAGCATGGAGATAATCAACGCGAACCTGATGAACCACGTGATGCGCATCGGATGCAGCTGATATCGCACGGGCTCAGCCATGCCGGACGATCTGGGCACGACCAGAAGCGACAAGCCGAACCCAAGCCATGCCGCCGCCATCACGAGGATGGCCCCCGATGATGCCGGATCGAGATACGGCTCAAGCCCTCTCGCGCTAACAGGGCGAGTGTAACCGATCAACGCAGGGACCGAATACGCAAGCAGGCCGATGTATCCGATTGCCACGACCGACACCTGGTTGTGACGCGTCAGAAGTATACCGGTGCTAGCAAGCACCATCGCCCATAGAACGAAGATCATATCTCTCGTTCAGCCACCCGGATTGAAAAAGCAATTTAGCCGATTCGGCAAACACAACGACAGGGTCTACGGCTCGAAATCGCCTGCCCAACCGATCGCCGAACTAACAACCCACAATCCCGCCGAATAGGCCTCCAAGACTACCCGCTCGCCGGGATCGAGGATGAGATATTTTCCTGCGCCGCCGCCCTTGATTGTATCCGTGCCACTGGGATCGAGATTCATGACATGGGTCGAGTGTACACCCGCGAAGCCGATCCGTAGGCCTGGCGCTGCCGGTGGCAGCGTGTGCGTCCGCGCTGCGCCTGCTCCGTTGTTGTGGCAGATGGCACGATTGTGTAACCCGGTCAGCGTAGTGTTGACCGCAAGGTTGATCGGCAAGCCCGTCGATCCTTGAAGGCCTGGGTTGTCGCCGCCGATAAAGCGCGTCACGATGCCGGCCGTGATGGAACTGCCATTGCCGTCCCCAACCCACTCCGACATGTCCAAGCCATCGACAAACATCTCGTCAATCATGCCGCCCGTCGTGACGCGGAACATGATGCCAACCGATGTGGAGTTCTTCAACGCCACATCACGTACACTTACCTTGCGCATCCGCTGGCCGACAGACAGGTTGAACCTAAGACCGTGTGATTGCGTGTTTCCTCTGATGCCCGTAAGGCTGACACTTGCCGGTGTGACCACATTGGCAACTACGATGGCATCCGTGGGGCAATTCATCAGGGTGCCAGGGCCAATGGCAAGCTGTGTCTGGTAGGGCGCAGCGATCACAGCGGTTGCCCCCGAGGTACCACCCGTGACCGTCTCGCCGGCCGTGAAGATGCCCGCGGTGTTGCGCACATAGATACGCCTCGTGACGGAGCTTGCGGTCTTTGCGGTTCCCGAAGTGCCACCCGTGACCGTCTCGGCGGACAGGAAAATGCCACTTATTGACAGGACCCGGAGCACATTGGCGAAAAAGTCAACCACCGTACCCGTCGCGCCCGAGGTGCCACCCGTGACCGTCTCGCCAAGCTCGTAGTCGAGCGTTGAGCCAGTGACAACGATTTCCACGTGCTGGAACCGAAGGGTGCCCGAAGACACGGAGGTGCCACCCGTGACCGTCTCGCCTGTGGTGAACGAGCCCACCTGTGAGCTTAGGGCAAACTGATATTCACCATTGGGCTCTAGTTGGAGGGCCGTGTTGAATCGATCAATATACCAGTTGTCTAGCCGTCCTGATTGGATTTGCACCCCGAACACGTTGCCGGCTGAACTGCCCTGGAGCCGATTGCCAATCAACTTGACGTTCGACAACACGATTTCACTGTTCGCGTCCGTGAGGGCGACCCCCTCCAGACAGTCGTTCGCGATGATATTCGTGATGATGCCACGGGGGTCTCGGGCGCCCGTCATCTCCACCCACACGCCAGCCGAAGGACTGTCAAGGTGCCCTTCGGCGAACACGCCATCAACCAGCATGTCAGTCGTATTGAGGTTGCCAGTGTAGGTCAGCACGACACCATCACGTTTACACTTAGTCGAGCGGATGTTGCGCACGATCGGCTTGCGGCACGCTGCGACGTAGACCGCATCGCCGAACTCCGTTCCGGCCGGCGCGATGATGTTGTAGCCGTCGATGTCCTCGATCGTCGGGCTGTCGACGCATAGCGCCATTACGCCGGCAAGTCCAAGATTGCGGACCTTGACGCCACGGATTGTCGGTCGCTTCCGGCGCGCACCGGTCGACAGGCCAGCGCGGATGCCAATAGAGGCTTGATAGCCGGCATGTGAACCGCCATCGATTGTTAGGTCGCCATCGATCTGCACATCGTCAGCGGCGATGTCGATCACAGGGTAATGGCCTGTTACCGTGCCACTTGGCGCGCGAAGGGTTAGGACCGAACCGCCGAGGCATTCAACGCGCTTCTTCCCGGTCGAGATCACGTGATTGCCGTCGGTTTGGTAGGAACCGTCGATCAGGACGTGCGGATAGTTGCCAGTCAGCAGCGCATCGATGGCTGCCGTCGCATTCACGCCAGCGCGCGCGCCGAGCATGGAGGCCGTCACCGGGATCGAGGCTAGACTATACCCCACTAGCGTCACCCCATTGCTCAAAGTGATCACCAGATCCCCTGCCGAGGTCCCGTTCTTGCGATACACGGCGCCACTGCCTGCCACCTGATGGCTGTCGTAGAACGCGGTGCGGATGTAGGTCGGCGCGATCGGCGGGGAAAACGCCTGGGCGGCCGCGAGCGTGGCGAATTGCGGGTCAATTACCGTGGTCATGACTTCGGCCGCGACATTGGCCGCTGCCTGGGCCTGGTCGATGATGCCCTGAGTGGCGTCCCGAATATCGCCGACGATGTCATCGGACTGATAGAAGCTGAGGACGATGCTGCTGGTTCCAACGACCGGGTTCAGCGTCTGGAAGGCAAAGACGAAATCAGATGAAACCGCCCCCTCCTGGACATGCACAGTCGTCCCCTTCTGCATGGTGCGACCCGCTCGTGCATCGGCGGCGCGGTACCAGTAGCCTTCCGAAGCCGTATAGATGCCGTTCAGCCTGGCGTCGGCCTGGTCCTTGACCAGCACCCGGTCGCCGGTCGCGGTCTGGATGCCGTCGATGACCTTGAGGCCCTGGATCCAGGCAACACCGTCGATGACGATCGTTTCCAGGTTCACGGTCGTCGCCAGGCGCACGGGTTCGCGCTCGCCGGTCAACAGGCGAACGGCGGCAGTAGCAGGACGGGCCATTGGGCTTGCTCCATGAAAAAAGCCCCGCGAAAGCGAGGCTGTGAAAAAGGGTTCGATTTTGCCGCGTGGGCGCGTCCGGAGGTTAACCCCAGTCACATGGATGTGACCGGTAAAAAGTGGACTGTCACCGTAATTGCACCGTAATTGCAAGCTCGCCAGCCGCCTCAGGACCGAGATGAAAATATCGCATCGCTCACCTATCGGGCTGAATAGATGGCCATGCACCTGCCCATCCAGCTTAAGGTGATATGCGCACTGGTGTTCCAGGTGGTAGGCCTTTTACTTTCGCAATGATTTGGCCCATGATGTGCCAATAGACATCAAGGTCCGACAACTCCAGATTCTCGATCGTCTCCTCGCCTCCAAGAAAAAGCGGTTTCTTACTGCCTATGCATTGAGCATACGCCGGCTGGGCACCGCCGGCTTCCCGCCACATTGCGTACCCATCGGACGCCAATATGGCGTCCTCGTCTTCGATAAGTTCAATATCGTGGAAGGTTCGGACATTGCACGGTATCTGCAGAGCCTCGCCCGTGTCGGGTTCAAACATCACGACACCGGGCTCGCCTTGCTCCAACCGTCCGGTATCGACAGCAAACGCCGTGCCCTGCCAATCATAGCCAAAGCAAGTGATCCGCCCAGCGAACTCGGGAAAGCCCAGGCTGACCCTCGCGTTCCAGCGCGCCACGTCCTGTGCGCGGACAATCCTATACAAGCCGTGTTTGAACGACCCGCCTCCGAAACTCGTTAGCAACTCTTTCAATCCCGGCACCTTCGTATCCAGCGAAAAGTCGCCCGCATCGGCCGGCACCCTGCTATCCACCGGGAAGTTTTGTTGGAATGTCTCGAACATCGCGATCTCCAATCGTTACCTTGTTGATTTTAGTTCCATATGGCAGAAGCTTGGTTTGCTGTCTTATCTGCGACCCAAGACTGGTGTTAACGCTGGGATCCAGTGGGCCCATGTTCTCCAGTATGTCTCCCCCTCCTAGCTGCAAATCAACTCTGTGATCAACATGGCTGCCTGCGGGCAAGTGGTTACCAGCAGCTATGAACTTTCTACGAGCTGATCTGAATAAACGCACAGCACGGCTAACCACAGTGTCGGCCTCGGTCAATATCTTAACTTTGAGGTCCGCCGCAGCGCGTTGCGCGGCGTCCCACTTAGGCATGTAGTATAGATGTAAATCGTGGCCAACGGAGGCTTCGCTGACGCCGGCACCGGGAGCCTCGCCCTCCATCGCAAGCGGGTCTGGGATTGCCTCGCTAGCCAGAGGATTCGCAGTATCCGAACTTAGCGCAGTATCTGCAGCTTCTGGAGAAGCATTCGGCTCGGCAGAAACGGAGCCTCGTCCAAACCTCTGCGCCAGCTGGCTGAAGATGGTGCTAAGGCCTTCCGCGAGAACACCGCCTCCGGCACCCCACAATGCACCGGAAGTTGCCCCATCGCCGATGGGTTGGTCGTGACCGGCGGCTTCCACCGCGCCGTAAGCGGCGCCCTCAGCACCCATCAGACCTGTGCGTGCGAGAAGACCGGACAAGCCTTCCATGGCGGCTGTGCCGAACCTGCCGGTGAGGGTGATGCCTGCGTTGCCGAGGCCGCCGCCACTCAGATACGCGCCCAGCACCTCTGCCGCTGTGCCAGCGGAGCCAGCTCGATCTCGCGCGTCTTGTGTCCCGGCACGCGCAGCCGCGAGTTCGTCCTCGTAGCTGCTTCCCGAGATCAGGGAATTCATTGTGGCGGCGAATTTGTCCGTATATCCGAATGTCGCTCCGTCCGCCATCAGACGGACGGTGTCATTGAGCGCTACAAGCGGCTTCAGAGCCGTAGGCAGAGCGTCGAAAGCCGCCAGATTTCGGCTGACACGTTCCTCAGCGGATACAGGAACTGTGTTGTTCGCAATGCTCCGCGCAATCCGAGATTGGTTCTCGTCGCTCAGTTGCAGCGCCATGGCCGCCAGAACACCCGGATCAGACGTGCCCGTGAACAGATCGCGCAGCACTGCATCCCGCTCGCGTTGCGGCACGCTCTCATCGTTCAACGTATCGACGAGTGACTTGACGACAGACGGCGGCAGCGGCTGGACTTGCTTGATTCCAAGCTGCAGTTGCACCGCGACAGAGCGGACGATTGCCTTTTGGTAGGCAGCCGGATCATAGCTGTCCTCGCTCGATACCGCGTTCCAGTACGCGTCCGCTGTCGGATCGATCTTGCGCACAAAGTCGGCGGGAGCGGCGGCACGAGCATGCAAAACCTGCTTGGCAGCGGCGGCCGTTACGTCGAACTCTGCCTGATCCTGCTCCGGACTGCCTGGCTTGGGTCTGGCCGCGAGCACTCTCGCCTCGATGGCATCTTTCGGCATCCGAACCATGTCGAATGCCTGGTGACCGACCTGGAACGTCCGTTCGAGATCCAGAGATTGTTTGTCGCCCTCCTCGACGCCATAGACCGCGGCAAGCTCTCCCTTGTCCGGTTTTTTTCCGGAGTAGTTGCCGGTGTACATGAGGGCGTCCGGTGCATTCTGGTGCGCGAGTTGGACATTGGTGCGGGCTTCAAAGAGTTGCGCCGTCATCACGACTTGGGCCTTGTGGCCAAGATCCTGAAGGTCTTCGGGAGACAGGTCGGAAATCCAAGGCCCAGCCGCCCAGGTTGCCTTGCTCTCGGGCTGTCCGAGATTCCCAGAGAGCGTCTCTGCATCGGGCGCCAGCCTGTCTATTGGGGCGCTGGAGTTCTCGAATTTTCCGGTCGCGGCAACCGAACTGCTGACGGCTTTGACCGCCGAGCTTGCCGGTGTTGCCGTTCGCCCCGCCCCCAGCATCTCCGCCGCCCGCTTCGGGTCCTGGGCGATCATCGCCTGGACCAGCGCCTTGGCCGTGTTGCCGCGCCAGGTGGCCTCGGCTGTCTGCCGAAGGATCGGGTTGCCGATCTTGGCGATCAGATCAAAGCCGCTCTGCCGAATGGCCTCGAAGTTGGCGGTGTCGTTCGGGTCGCTTTGTGCAATGGAACTGGTGGAGATGTTGTCGACCTTGGTGCACTCGGCCAGCTCATAGCCGTCGCGCCGCGTCTGTTGCCGCTGTGCCATGGGCCGCGCGCGCACAGCGCGCATCGCCTCCTTTTGCCCGGCGAAACTGGCGCGTTGGCTCTCGGGCATATCAGCCAGGGCATCGTCGAACAGCGTGTCGAAAAGGCCTGTTTGGACCACCTGGCCGGTGCGCGGATCGACCTGGCCATACATCGCATCGTGCATGCCGGCACCATCGGCCGGCGCGTTCGCCGCCACCTCGTCTTCGGCTTGAGCGATCCGGCCGTTGAACCGGCGCCGCGCAAGCTCGGCGTCGAACCCTTCCTGCTGATCTTTCATCTGCTGGTAGCGTTCGGCGACGGCTGAGAATTTGTCGCCCAGCCCTTGCATGGCGCCACCGATTGGCGAGCCCTGCGGGTATTGCACCGCGTTGCCGGTATCGAGCCGGCGCTGCGCTATCTGGAGCGGTATCGTCGCCATCTAGCTGTTCCCCGCCCACGAGGCCCTGAGGGCCGAACCGCCGAAGATCACCGACCGCTTCGGGACCTTGCCGGCAATGGCGCCCGAGACCGGCGCCTTCGTCGGGTCCTGGATTTTGGAGAGGCCGCCAACGAGTGCGTTGCCAGCGTTGAAGATCGACGCCGTCACCGCCTGCTTGCCGGAGAAGCGCGAGATAGCGGCTTGCGTATTGAGATTGTTCTGGCGCAGTTTCGACCCGTACTGGATCGCGTCGAGATCAAGCTGGCCCTGCCTGGCACTGGCGGCCAGCACCTCGGTCGGCGAGCCTGCCATGCCGACGCCGGACGCGCCGGCTTGGGCGCGCGCCTGGCCTTGCAGGAGATCCTGCTTATGGCGCTCCTGGCTCTGGTCGAAGGCGGCACTTTGCGCGTCGGCCTGCGCCTGCTGCTCATAGGCCCTGGCCTGATAGTCGGCCATCCGCTTCGACTGCTGGCCTTCGACCAGCGCACCGCCGGCAGAAAGAGCCGTGCCGATAAGGGCAAGTGTGCACATGGTTCAGCCTCGTTCGCCCAGGGGTTTGCTTGCTGTTGCGGGAATGAATTTGCTTTTGACGCTGTCGACCCGCGCGCCGAGCGGCGGGCGCGGGTCGAGCGCGCCGCCGGGGCTGAGGAACGACAGAAGCAGCCTGTCGGCCTGCAGCGCTGGCCGGCTCAGGCGGGCGGGCGGGGCTGCGCGCGGACCTGCCATGGCGGCGCGGCGGGTGGTGGTCAGGTTGACCTTGAGATCGGTTACGCCGGCGGCGTCGAACAGGCCATTGGCGGTGGCGATGGCGCGGGCGAGCGCGTCGGCCTCGAACAGTTGCTGGCGCAGCTGCTCGACCAGCCGGCGGACGTCGCGCCAGCGCTCGCCGAGCGTTGCTGCCCTGGCCTTGATCTCGTCGCCAAGGGCGGCGATGTCGGCACGGGCTTCGCTGGCGGCGGCATCGACGCGGCGCGTGCCGGCGGCGTCGATGGCCTTTTCCAGCAGCACGATTTGGTCGTTACAGTCGTCGAGGGCTGCACGCGCCGCGGCCAGATCGCCATCGCCGAAGACCGCGCGGTCTTCGGCCCCAGTCAGTTCGCGTCTGCGGGCGAGCGCGTCGTTGAGGTTGGTGTCGAGCAAGGCGATGGCGGCAGCGAATTCGGCAGCCGTCCGCGCCCTGCCGAGTTGCTCGGCATGGGGGGATGTGATCACGGATGGGGTCCTTCGTGGATGAGTGTTATGGGGAGATGGCCGGCAGGCCAGAGGGGGTCGGTTCGACCGGATGCGACCTTCTGCGGCAGATGAAGATTGGCGCTTCGCGTGAAGCGCTGGCTTTTTTCAACCTAGGAGGTCGCGTCCCGTCGTGCCGGCCCTCTCTGTCGCCTTCGGCGACATCTCCCCCTCGAGGGGGGAGATCAGCAGCTTCGTTGACAGCGCGTCCTACGGCTCGGCGTCAAACACCGGCGTAAATGCGCGGATCGTACAGGGCGTCGGATTGACGTGGCGGATCCTCACCCGGCCTTGCCCTTCCCAGCTGTCGTCGATCGGCACCTCGACATTGCCGGTGAATAGCGTTGCCCGCCCATTGGGCGCGACGATCGAGGGTATGCGCACCGGCTCCCAGCGGCCGCGCATGAAGGACTGCACCTGGAGCCCCGTGGTGTCGGTTTCCAGCAGCGAGAGGATCACCTTGGCCACCTTCTTGCGGCGGCCCATGATGGAGCCGTCGCGGCCGCCGACATCGAGTTCCAGCGTATCGGCGCCCGCGGCATAGGGCAGGCCGAGCTGCCACTTGGCCGCGGCCGAGCCATCAGGCAGCGTCACAGTGCCACCGCCGCTGACGGTCAGCCCGCGATAGACCTTGCCGTCGGCGAGCACATCGACGGACTGGCCGGCGAGATGGATGGCCCCGCCCACCGTGGTGACCGCAATGCCCGTGTAGCTCAGGCCGCAATCGACCTCGAAGGCCTCAGCAATGGCGCCATATTCGAACGGTGTCGTCTTGATCTCGATGTAGCGCCTGGTCACGCCGCCGATCGTGCGCTTGACCACCAGCCAGAGATCGTCATTGCCGTTCTGGCCGGGGGTCACCGCAGCGCTTTCGACGACCGCCCAGTTGGCCCCGCTGACGCTGCCGCCCAGGCGATGCCGGTGCATACCGCGCACGTCCTGGCTCGGCTGATGAGTGTAGCCGCCAAGCTCGCCATTCTCGAGCGGGAACCACAGCAACGGGTCGGGGTCGGTCTGGAAGGCCAGCTCTACCACGCCCTGTTTGGGAATATGCTCTGAGATCTGGCCGACATCGTCCGACGCAAACCGGCTTTGCGCCGTCTGCGTCAGCTCGGCGATCGATTTGCGCGAGCGGGTGACATAGAGGAACGACTGGCCGGCATCGACCGGGCGGATGCGGGCGCAGCCGAAGGTGCGCGAGCGCCGGTTCTTGAACGAGGACGGTGTCAGCGCCTCGTCTATGCCCGAGCCCGACAGAGCGCGGATGCCGCCGGATGTGCCGATCAAAAGCGCGCCGTCGCTGTCGGCGATCCAGACGATGTCGTTGGCCTGGCCGCCGCCGGCCTGGATGAACTCGAGCGCGTCGTCGTCCTTCTCGCCGAGAGCGAAATTGTCGAAGTCGCCGGTGGCCGAGGCATAGACGGAGAATTTCCGGCTGAAGGCCAGCCGTTCTTCGTAAAGCGAGCCGCTCTCGACATACTTTCCCGGGACAAACGTGCCGAGCCGCCAGCGCGTGATCGGGTTCGTGTTCGGCAAGGCGTGACCATACAGTCTGATCTTGACGACAGTGGTGCTCGTGCGGCTGGTGATCTTGGCCCAGCGCCAGATGCCATCGGCACCGAGAAGGCGAATGGTGCGACCAACATCCGAGGGTTGAAAGCCGTTGTCGTCGTTTATGCCGACGATTGACGAGGCGGTGAGGTCGAACGGCGTCTGATCGAAAGCGGCGATATGCATAGCCAGTTCAGCGGAGACGCTGGCGTTGGCATCGTCGCCACCGCCACCACTGAACGCCAGCTGATGGTATTCGAACGCTGATTTGTTGGTGAAATCATAGAATCGGGTTTCGCCGTTTCCCCAGCCGAGTTCCCCAGTGCGCGTGTCCAGCGTCACCCAGTTGGTACCGTCGTTTGAACCTTGCAATTCCCATGCGGTGAAGAAGTCATAATTGCCGGTCGCTGTCTTCGACGTGGTGATCCAATAAGCATCGACCACACGCCGCGCACTGTCGGCGTTGCGATATCGGATGTAGCCGTCGCCACCGGTTGCGACCTCGATATTCTGCGTCTTGTCGCAGTCGAACATCTGCCAGGCCAACGCGCTACCGCTGCCCGTGGATGCGGTGCCAAATGGAGCGGAATTGCTGGTCATCTGTGGCGTGAGATGCCCGGTATCGGATGGCGTCAGCGTCGTTGCTGTGTCATTGAGCGGATCGTAGGGACCGTCGAGAAATTCGAAATCTTCGAGCGTCCACGTGGTGTGCGCGGTTCGCGTCAACACCTTGGGCTGGTAGTTCCGATGCGTGATCCACATCTGGTCGGCAGACTGGACATAGGCCAGTTCGAACAAGTCCGCCTCGAGATAGGGCGAGGCCACCTCCACCGTGCCGACGCGCGCACCATAGGCATAGACGCGGATGTAGCGGTCGCCGAATTCGAGCGCGTAGGCCTGATCGGCCGAGAAGATGAACGGGATCAGCCGTGTCCTCTTCGCCGAGATCTTCACCTCGCCGGCAAAATAGGTTCCGCCGCGCTTGCGGATGCCGCCATGCGGCAGGGTGACGAAGTTCTCGCATTTCGACAACGCCGCCCGATAGAAGTCGAGCGACGCGCGTGCATGCAGGCGCGGACTTATTTCGCCGCGGGTGAAGACGTCCTGGACGGGATAGAGCGTTGTCATCAGCGCGCAATCCTGTTGTCGCCGCGCTGGCTGGACCACGACGCGGTGTAGAGCCGGCCGCCGCGCTGGATGGCGTTGGCGGTCAGCGCCGCCTCCAGCGCCCGGTCATAGGCCGAGCGGGCAATGTCGATCATGCCCGACTTGTGCGTCAGCGGATGCGCGACCTTGACGGCAAGTGCCGCAACCAGCACCTCGGTGAACAGCGCATCCCAGTCATTGGGGTCGGTGAGGTTGGCTATGTAGCGGATGGTCAGCGGGCCGGACTGGTCGCAGTAGATCAGGCCAGCCTCCTGCCGCCAGGAGATCGGCACGCCGTCCGGTTCGCCATTCTGCGTCGGCGGCAGCGGCCGCAGGCAGTCAGCCGGCAGTTCGTAGGCGAAGTTCAAGCCACAATCGCCGCCGGTATCCGATCCGGCGACCGTGGCGCGCAGGATCGCGAACACCCAGGCACATTTGGCCAGCTCCGCTTCCCGGGTGAGATCGAGATGCAGGTTCAAGAGCCGCGCCGCCTTGACGTCCTGGTCGAGACTGTCGATCGGGGCCTCGTCGAGCACGGCGAGCGCCATATTGGCGATATCGAGCGGGGTGATGGCCATGGGTCAGGCCTCCGTCCATGCAGGTCGGGTCATGATTTTTCTCCGGACATGAAAAAGCCGCTGCGAAGCGGCTGGGGAATTGAATGGCATTGGCGAGGGCCGCAATGACAGCCGATCTCCCCCACGAGGGCAGGGCTATCGCATATGGATTCTTGCGAAGAAGACCCCCACCCTAACCCTCCCCACAAGGGGGAGGGAACGCTGCCGCGTGCCTTTAATTCCTCTTTGGCGCCGAAAAGACAGGCGATTCGCCTAGGTCAGCGCCAACAGAAGTCTCCCTCCCCCTTGTGGGCAGGGGAATCGCATATGAGTAAGAGTAAGTCTTGCGTTGAGTGGAAAGGTTGATTCTTTAGGTGCCTTCTCTTTGAAGAGGA
>NZ_JAMYSA010000066.1:0-36500 GCF_040321735.1 Mesorhizobium sp. M0293 | reverse complement strand
GGAAAGCCAAAAATGCTCATCCGTATCGCACTCGCCAGAAAACTCCTGGTCATCCTCAATGCAAAAGCACGCGATGCGCGCAACGAGTTCGCAATTGCAACTTGACACCCCAGATAGTCGCTCTCCCCCGATCGACGGGGTAGAGGAAGGACGCGAGCCTATTGCCGCCAGCGCTGTTCCAACGAGGCTCCCTTCCTTTCCCTCCGGAGGGGGGAAAGGTGGCGCTGCGAAGCAGCGACGGATTGGGGGAAGCCGGTCGTCAAACGAACAGCCGATGACAAGTGAGTACGACCGAGTTGGTCTGATATCAGCGTCATTGAGACAATCACGGTGTGCTCTCACTCGACGATCGCAATCGCAAAGCCGTCATAGCCCTTGGCGCCGACTGTTTGGATGGCAGTGCCATCCAGACGCTTGTCGCCACCGATGAAGGAGAATGCCGCGCGTGCGCCTTCTACATTGGGATCACGGCCACCCTGATCGAGCACAGCACCCTCGCGTATGACGTTGTCGCAGACGATGACGGTTCCGGGCCGGGACAGCCGCATGGCCCAGGATAGATAGTGCGGGTTGTTCGGCTTGTCGGCGTCGATGAAGATGAAGTCGAACGGTCCTGCATGCTCGTCGCCCAGCGCGGCAAGCGACTGAAGGGCCGGCCCGACCCGGAGTTCCACCCGCTCCGAGACGCCTGCCCGCTCGAAATTCGATCGCGCGACAGCGGCATGGTGCGGATCGAGTTCGAGCGTCACAATCCTGCCGTCGACAGGCAGCGCTCGCGCCATCCAGATCGTCGAATAGCCGCCCAGCGTGCCGATCTCGAGAATCTTCCTGGCTCCCTGCATGCGCGCAAGAAGTGAAAGCAGCTTGCCTTGCGCCGGCGACACGTCGATCGCCGGCAGGCCCTGGTCGTGGTTGGCTGCCAGAACCGCGTCGAGGACGGAGTCCGCCTCAAACAGGGAACCGACGATGTAGTCGTCGACAGCCGTCCAGGTCCTTTTGCTCATCGTTTGCTTCTCCGATCCAATTGGGGGACCTAAACGCGAAAAGGGGCCGCTTGGCCCCTTTTCTTGTCTCTTTCCTTCCGCGCTTACTGCGCGGCGTGTGTCATGTCGGCAAGCATCGGCTCGGCGACTTCCACACCGGAGGCCTTGCGGCGCTCGTCGATGATCAGTTCGTCGCGCGAGGTGGCGATGCGCCGGATCTGGCTCATCGTGCCGCCGGTGCCGGCCGGGATAAGCCGGCCAACAATGACGTTTTCCTTCAGTCCCTGCAGCATGTCGGTCTTGCCGGCAACAGCAGCTTCCGTCAGCACTCGGGTCGTCTCCTGGAAGGAGGCGGCCGAGATGAAGGATGGCGTCTGCAGCGATGCCTTGGTGATGCCGAGCAGCACCGGCAGGCCTTCGGCCGGCTTCTTGCCGTCCTCGACCAGACGCTCGTTGACCTCCTCCAGTTCGATCACGTCGACATGATCGCCCGGAATGTAGGTCGAGTCGCCCTGCACCGTGATCTCGACCTTCTGCAGCATCTGGCGAACGATCACCTCGATGTGCTTGTCGTTGATCGACACGCCCTGCAGACGGTAGACTTCCTGGATTTCGTTGACGAGGTAGGAAGCAAGTGCCTCCACGCCCTTGATCGCCAGGATGTCGTGCGGCGCCGGATTGCCGTCGAGGATGTAGTCGCCCTTCTCGATGACGTCGCCGTCCTGGAGATGGAACGGCTTGCCCTTCGGGATCAGGTATTCGACCGGCTCAAGCGTCGAGTCATGCGGCTCGATGATGATGCGACGCTTGTTCTTGTAGTCGCGGCCGAAGCGGATCGTGCCGTCGATCTCGGCGATGATGGCGTGATCCTTCGGACGACGTGCCTCGAACAGTTCGGCCACACGCGGCAGACCGCCGGTGATGTCCTTGGTCTTGGCGCTTTCCATCGGGATACGCGCCAGCACGTCGCCGGGGCGAACCTGCGATCCCGGCTCGACCGAAAGAATGGCCTCGACCGAGAGCAGGAAGCGGGCGTCGCCACCCTTGGACAGCTTGCCGACTTTGCCCTTGGCGTCCTGGATGGCAATTGCCGGCTTCAGGTCGTTGCCGCGCGGCGTCGAGCGCCAGTCGATGACCTCACGCTTGGTGATGCCGGTCGACTCGTCGGCCGTTTCCTGAACGGAAATGCCGTCGACCAGATCCTCGTACGACACCCTGCCCTCGATTTCGGTGAGGACTGGACGGGTGTAGGGATCCCACTCGGCGATACGCTGGCCGCGCTTCACCTTGTCACCATCGTCCACGAAGATGCGCGAACCATAAGTGAGACGGTGCGAGGCGCGCTCCTTGCCGGCTTCGTCGAGGATCAGCACCGCCATGTTGCGGCCCATGACCATCTGCTGGCCGTCAGAGTTGCGCACCACGTTGCGGTTGCGGATCTCGACCTTGCCCTCATAGGAGGCTTCAAGGAACGAGCTGTCCACCACCTGCGCCGTACCGCCCATGTGGAAGGTACGCATGGTGAGCTGGGTGCCCGGCTCGCCGATCGACTGCGCCGCGATGACGCCGACGGCTTCACCCTGGTTGACCGGGGTGCCGCGGGCCAGATCGCGACCGTAGCAGACCGCGCAGACGCCAACCCTGACTTCGCAAGTCAGTGCCGAGCGAATGCGAACCGACTGGACGCCGGCCTTTTCGATCTGTTCCACGTCACGCTCGTCCATCAGCGTTCCGGCCTTGACCAGGATCTCGCCCGACACCGGATGGGTGATGTCGTCGAGCGACGTACGACCCAGCACGCGCTGGCCGACCGAAGCGACGACCTGACCGGCATCGACGATCGGCTGCATGGTGAGGCCCTTGTCGGTGCCGCAGTCGACGGAGTTGACGATGCAGTCCTGCGCCACGTCGACCAGACGACGGGTGAGGTAACCCGAGTTCGCCGTCTTCAAGGCGGTGTCGGCCAGACCCTTGCGGGCGCCGTGGGTCGAGTTGAAGTACTCGAGCACGGTCAGTCCTTCCTTGAAGTTCGAGATGATCGGCGTCTCGATGATTTCACCCGACGGCTTGGCCATAAGGCCGCGCATGCCGGCGAGCTGACGCATCTGGGTGGGCGAGCCACGTGCACCGGAGTGCGACATCATGTAGATCGAATTCATCGGCTTTTGACGGCCATTGTCCTCGAACTCGACCGCCTTGATGCGGGCCATCATTTCGTCGGCGACCTTTTCCGAGCACTTGGCCCAGGCGTCGACGACCTTGTTGTACTTCTCGCCCTGCGTGATCAGGCCGTCATTGTACTGCTGCTCGTATTCCTTGGCCAAAGCCTCGGTGTCGGAGACCAGCTTGATCTTGGCATCCGGGATCAGCATGTCGTCCTTGCCGAACGAAATGCCGGCACGGCAGGCATGGCTGAAGCCGAGCGCCATGATGCGATCGCAGAAAATGACCGTCTCCTTCTGACCGCAGTGGCGGTAGACGGTGTCGATCATCTTGGAGATGTTCTTCTTGGTCATCTCCTGGTTGGCGGTCTCATAAGGCACGTTGACGTTCTTCGGCAGAAGCTCGCCGATGATCATGCGGCCAGGGGTGGTGTCATGGATCTTCGACACGACCTTGCCTTCGGCATCGACCGTGCGGAAACGACCCTTGATCTTGGAGTGCAGCGTCACCGCCTTGGTCTCGAGCGCGTGCTGGAGTTCGCCCATGTCGGCAAACACCATGCCCTCGCCCGGCTCGTTCTGGTTGACGATCGAGAGATAGTAGAGACCGAGAACCATGTCCTGCGACGGCACGATGATCGGCGCGCCGGAAGCCGGGTGCAGGATGTTGTTGGTCGACATCATCAGCACGCGGGCTTCAAGCTGCGCTTCCAGCGACAGCGGCACGTGAACGGCCATCTGGTCGCCGTCGAAGTCGGCGTTGAAGGCCGTGCAGACCAGCGGGTGCAGCTGGATCGCCTTGCCTTCGATCAGGATCGGCTCGAACGCCTGGATGCCGAGACGGTGCAGCGTCGGCGCACGGTTCAAGAGCACCGGATGCTCGCGGATGACCTCGTCGAGGATATCCCAGACTTCCGGACGCTCCTTCTCGACCAGCTTCTTCGCCTGCTTGACGGTCGAGGAGTAACCCTTGGCGTCGAGACGGGCGTAGATGAAGGGCTTGAACAGTTCGAGCGCCATCTTCTTGGGCAGGCCGCACTGGTGCAGCTTGAGCTCCGGACCGGTCACGATGACCGAGCGGCCGGAATAGTCGACGCGCTTGCCGAGCAGGTTCTGACGGAACCGGCCCTGCTTGCCCTTGAGCATGTCGGACAGCGACTTCAGCGGGCGCTTGTTGGCGCCGGTGATGACGCGGCCGCGACGGCCATTGTCGAACAGCGCATCGACGGCTTCCTGCAGCATGCGCTTTTCATTGCGCACGATGATGCCGGGGGCGCGCAGCTCGATCAGCCGCTTCAGACGGTTGTTGCGGTTGATGACGCGGCGATAGAGGTCGTTCAGATCCGACGTGGCGAAGCGGCCGCCGTCCAGCGGGACAAGCGGGCGCAGGTCCGGCGGGATCACCGGAACCACCTTCATGATCATCCATTCCGGACGGTTGCCGGATTCCATGAAGTTCTCGACGACCTTGAGCCGCTTCAGATACTTCTTCTGCTTCAGCTCGGAGGTGGTCGAAGCCAGTTCCGAACGCAGGTCGCCGGCGATCTTCTCCAGGTCCATGCCGGCCAGGAGGTCATGAATGGCCTCGGCGCCGATCATGGCGGTGAACGAATCCTCGCCATACTCGTCGACGGCGATCATGTACTCTTCCTCGCTGAGCAGCTGGTGCTCCTTCAGCGCGGTGAGGCCAGGTTCGGTGACGATGTAGTTCTCGAAGTAGAGGACGCGCTCGATGTCCTTCAGGGTCATGTCGAGCAGCGTGCCGATACGCGACGGCAGCGACTTCAGGAACCAGATATGGGCGACGGGCGCGGCGAGCTCGATATGGCCCATGCGCTCGCGGCGAACGCGCGACAGCGTGACTTCGACGCCGCACTTCTCGCAGATGACGCCCTTGTACTTCATGCGCTTGTACTTGCCGCACAGGCACTCATAGTCCTTGATCGGGCCAAAAATGCGCGCGCAGAACAGACCGTCACGCTCCGGCTTGAAGGTGCGGTAGTTGATGGTCTCCGGCTTCTTGATCTCGCCGAAAGACCAGGACAGAATCTTCTCAGGGCTGGCAAGCGATATCCGGATGGAATCGAACACCTGCGCAGGCGCCTGCGGATTGAAGAGATTCATGACCTCTTGGTTCATGCCGTTCTCCTTTTCGGGGTCCTCGAAAACCCCTTGCATCTAGTCGCGAGCCAAACGCCCGCCGTCTTGTCGGCCACTGGCCGTGGAATTTGATGCATCCGGTCGCGGGGAGCCCGCGACCGGATGTCTTTCTTACTCGGCCGCGTCGGGCAGCCGGATCGGGTTGTCATCGAGCTTGGTGTTCTCCAGCTCGACATTGAGGCCGAGAGACCGCATTTCCTTGACGAGAACGTTGAAGCTCTCGGGAATGCCGGCCTCGAAGGTGTCGTCGCCACGGACGATCGCCTCGTAGACCTTGGTACGGCCGGCGACGTCGTCCGACTTCACCGTCAGCATTTCCTGCAGCGTGTAGGCGGCGCCGTATGCCTCGAGCGCCCAGACCTCCATCTCGCCGAAGCGCTGGCCACCGAACTGCGCCTTGCCGCCCAGCGGCTGCTGGGTAACGAGCGAGTACGGACCGATCGAACGCGCGTGGATCTTGTCGTCCACGAGGTGGTGAAGCTTGAGCATGTAAATGTAGCCCATCGTCACCTTGCGATCGAACGGCTCGCCGGTACGTCCGTCATAGAGCTGCGACTGACCGCTGGTGTGCAGGCCCGCCTGCTCCAGCATGATGTTGATGTCAGCCTCGTGCGCGCCGTCGAACACCGGGGTCGCGATAGAGACGCCGCGGCGCATCTGCTCGCTGAGGCGAACGATGCTCTCGTCGTCATAGTCGCGGACCGGCTCATTACGGTCGTTGGACGGAATGAAGCTCTCGAGCGTCTTGCGCAGCGGCTTGATGTCGCCGGCAGCCTTATACGTGTCGATCAGCTCGCCGATCTTCCTGCCCATACCGGCGCAAGCCCAGCCCAGATGCGTTTCCAGGATCTGGCCGACATTCATGCGGCTCGGCACACCCAGCGGGTTGAGCACGATATCGGCATGAGTGCCGTCCTCGAGGAAAGGCATGTCCTCGACCGGAACGATCCGCGACACGACACCCTTGTTGCCGTGACGGCCGGCCATCTTGTCGCCGGGCTGCATCTTGCGCTTCACGGCCACGAAGACCTTGACCATCTTCATGACGCCCGGAGGCATTTCGTCGCCGCGCTGGACCTTCTCGACCTTGTCCATGAAGCGCTGTTCGAGCGCCTTCTTGGAGTCGTCGTACTGGCCACGCAGGGCTTCGAGTTCGCTCTGGAGCTTTTCGTTCTCCACGGCAAACTGCCACCACTGCGAACGCGGATACTCGTCGAGCGTATCCTTGGACAGCGTCGAGCCCTTCTTGAAGCCCTTCGGTCCAGCGATCGCTTCCTTGCCGACGAGCACGTCGGAAAGACGCGCGTAGACGTTGCGGTCCAGAATGGCCTGCTCGTCGTCGCGGTCCTTGGCGAGGCGTTCGATCTCCTCGCGCTCGATCGCCATGGCGCGCTCGTCCTTCTCCACACCGTGGCGATTGAACACGCGCACCTCGACGACGGTGCCGAAGGTGCCCGGAGGCATGCGCATCGAGGTGTCGCGCACATCGGATGCCTTTTCGCCGAAGATGGCGCGCAGAAGCTTCTCTTCCGGCGTCATCGGGCTTTCGCCCTTCGGCGTGATCTTGCCGACCAGGATGTCGCCCGGCTGAACTTCGGCACCGATGTAGACGATGCCGGCTTCGTCGAGGTTCTTCAGCGCTTCTTCCGAGACGTTCGGGATATCGCGCGTGATTTCTTCCGGCCCGAGCTTGGTATCGCGCGCCATGACCTCGAACTCCTCGATGTGGATCGAGGTGAAGACGTCGTCGGCGACGATGCGTTCGGACAGGAGGATCGAGTCCTCGTAGTTGTAGCCATTCCACGGCATGAACGCGACCAGCACGTTGCGGCCGAGAGCCAGATCACCGAGTTCGGTCGACGGACCGTCGGCGATGATGTCGCCCTTGTTGACCCGATCGCCCATGCGAACCAGCGGACGCTGGTTGATGCAGGTGTTCTGATTCGAACGCTGGAACTTCATCAGCCGGTAGATATCGACGCCGGACTTGCCCGGATCGAGATCTTCGGTAGCGCGGATAACGATACGCGTCGCGTCCACCTGGTCGACGATGCCGCCGCGGCGGGCGCCGATGGCGGCACCCGAGTCACGGGCGACGATCGGCTCCATGCCGGTGCCGACAAACGGCGCTTCGGCGCGCACCAGCGGCACGGCCTGACGCTGCATGTTCGAGCCCATCAGAGCGCGGTTGGCGTCGTCGTTTTCCAGGAACGGGATCAGGGCCGCGGCCACCGACACCATCTGCTTGGGCGAAACGTCCATCAGATCGACGTTTTCACGCGGCGCCATCATCACTTCGCCGGCGCTGCGGCAAATGACGAATTCGTCGACGAAACCACCGTTCTTGTCGAGCTCGGCGTTGGCCTGCGCGACATGGTGCTTGGCCTCTTCCATCGCCGAGAGATAGACGACGTCATTGGTCAGCTTGCCATCGACGATCTTGCGGTACGGGCTCTCGATGAAGCCGTACTTGTTGACGCGTGCGAAAGTGGCCAGCGAGTTGATCAGACCGATATTCGGGCCTTCCGGCGTCTCGATCGGGCAGATGCGGCCGTAATGCGTCGGGTGCACGTCGCGCACTTCGAAGCCGGCGCGCTCGCGGGTCAGACCGCCCGGTCCAAGTGCCGAAAGGCGGCGCTTGTGGGTGATCTCCGACAGCGGGTTGGTCTGGTCCATGAACTGCGACAGCTGCGAGGAACCGAAGAACTCGCGCACGGCGGCAGCCGCCGGCTTGGCGTTGATCAGGTCCTGCGGCATGACCGTGTCGATCTCGATCGAGGACATACGCTCCTTGATCGCGCGCTCCATGCGCAGCAGGCCGACGCGGTACTGGTTTTCCATCAGTTCGCCGACCGAACGCACGCGGCGGTTGCCGAGATTGTCGATGTCGTCGATTTCGCCCTTGCCATCACGCAGTTCGACCAGCGTCCTGACCACGGCCAGGATGTCGTCCTTGCGCAGCACGCGAACGGTGTCCTCGGCCTTGAGTTCCAGACGCATGTTCATCTTGACGCGGCCGACGGCCGACAGATCGTAGCGCTCTGAGTCGAAGAACAGCGAGTTGAACATGGCTTCCGCGGTCTCGAGCGTCGGCGGCTCGCCGGGGCGCATGACACGATAGATGTCGAACAGCGCGTCCTGGCGGCTCTCGTTCTTGTCGACGTTGAGCGTGTTGCGGATATAGGCGCCGACATTGACATGGTCGATGTCGAGAACCTTGATCTCGTCTTCACCGGTGCCAAGCAGCACCTTCAGCGTCTTCTCGTCGATCTCGTCCCCGGCCTCGAGGAAAATCTCGCCGGTGGCGTAGTTGACGATGTCCTCGGCCAGGTAGTTGCCGAGCAGATCCTCGTCGGTCGCCTTGATCGCCTTGAGACCCTTTTCGCCAAGCGCCCTCGCCTGGCGGGCGGTGATCTTCTTGCCGGCCTCGACAACGACCTCGCCGGTGTCGGCATCGACCAGGTCGCCAACGGCCTTGAGGCCGCGGAAACGCTCGACGTTGAACGGAATGCGCCAATGGTCGCCGGCGCGCTTGTAGGTGATCTTGTTGTAGAAGGTCGACAGGATCTCTTCGCCGTCCATGCCGAGCGCCATCAGCAGCGACGTCACCGGGATCTTGCGGCGACGATCGATGCGGGCGTGCACGACGTCCTTGGAATCGAACTCGATGTCGAGCCACGAACCGCGATAGGGAATGACGCGCGCGGCAAACAGAAGTTTGCCCGACGAGTGCGACTTGCCCTTGTCATGGTCGAAGAAGACGCCCGGCGAGCGGTGCATCTGCGAGACGATGACGCGCTCGGTGCCGTTGACGATGAAGGTGCCGTTCAGGGTCATGAGCGGCATGTCGCCCATGTAGACGTCCTGCTCCTTGATGTCCTTGATGGACTTGGCGCCGGTATCCTCGTCAATATCGAACACGATGAGGCGCAGCGTCACCTTGAGCGGCGCGGCATAGGTGAGGTCGCGCTGACGGCATTCGTCAACGTCGAATTTCGGTCCTTCGAACTCGTACTTCACGAACTCCAGCATCGAGGAGCCGGAAAAATCGGAGATCGGGAAGACCGACTTGAAAACGGCCTGCAGTCCCTCGTCCGGACGCCCACCCTTGGGCTCCGCCACCATCAGGAACTGATCATAGGATGCCTTCTGAACCTCGATCAGGTTCGGCATCTCCGCAACTTCCGGAATCTTTCCGAAGAACTTGCGTACGCGTCTGCGGCCATTGAAAGTCTGGGTCTGGGCCATCGTCGCTCCTTAGCTCTAAACTCGGGACGAGCCTCGCCGCGGCTCGCCTTGCATGCTGGGCCACCTTGGCGGCAACCCTCTGTCTGTTTTCCCGGCGCCTGTCGGCGGCCGGCTAGAACGGGAGAAAACCCGTTTCCTGAAGGCCGGTTTTCGGCCCTCAGGAAAGAGGTTCTCGTACGTCTCGCGTTACGCGTCCTCCCTCCAGGCGAAGGGAGTGGCGGACGGCGCGAGGCCGTCCGCCGCTTTTACGCTTACTTCAGGTCGACCTTGGCGCCGGCTGCTTCCAGCTGGGCCTTGAACTTGTCAGCGTCGGCCTTGGAAACGCCTTCCTTGACCGGCTTCGGAGCCGCTTCGACCAGATCCTTGGCTTCCTTGAGGCCAAGACCGGTGATAGCGCGGACTTCCTTGATGACGTTGATCTTCTGAGCGCCTGCCTCGGTGAGGACGACGTCGAATTCCGTCTTTTCCTCGACCGGAGCAGCTGCGGCCGCACCACCGCCAGCGGCGGCAACAGCCACCGGAGCAGCGGCGGAAACGCCCCACTTTTCTTCCAGAAGCTTCGACAGCTCGGCCGCCTCGAGGACGGTCAGCTTCGAAAGGTCGTCTACGATCTTTGCGAGATCAGCCATTGTTGTATTCCTTCATCAGGTTCGAACGTGTGTTTGTGATAGCGAGGAACGGCCTCATGCCGCCTCGTCCTTCCGGGCGTAAGCGCCGATGACGCGCGCGACCGAAGCCGCTGGCGCATTGACGATCTGGGCGATCCGGGTTGCCGGCGTGGCGATCATGCCAACCAGCCTGGCGCGCAGCTCATCGAGCGACGGAAGTGTGGCGAGTGCCTTCACACCGTCGGCGTTGAGCGAGGTGGTGCCCATTGCGCCGCCGAGAATGACAAGCTTGTCATTTCCCTTGGCGAAATCGGACGCGACCTTCGGCGCCGCAATCGGATCCTCCGAATAAGCAATCAGCGTCTGTCCCTTGAACAGCTCGATGATCGATGCGGAGTCCGTGCCCTGAAGAGCGATTTTGGCGAGACGGTTCTTCGCGACTTTGACGGTGCCACCGGCGGCGCGCATTTTCGACCGAAGGTCGTTCATTTGCGCGACGGTGATACCGGCGTAGTGGGCCACGACCACTGAACCTGCGTTCGAGAACGCACCGTTCAGGCCCGTGACGAGTTCGCGTTTTTCCGCTCTGTCCACTGCCTATCTCCAGTTGACCCCAATCCTGTTAATGGGAACATCCCATTCACGAGGACAGGCGTCGGGTTGCCTTTTGTCGGCCGGGCCATCCAGTAACGGATCTCCCGAACGACGCTCGAGGATCCTGCCCCCTTTCGCCACATCGACAGTCAAGCCGGCGATGCGCAGACAAAAGGCAAACACGGTTCGAACCTTTCATTGGAGCAATCGCTCCGTTGTCCGGTCTTCACCCGTCTCATGCAGGCCCAAATCGAATTAAGGCTTCTGGGCCGCCTGCAATCTCGGACAGGATGTCCGGAAACCTCTCGGTTTCCGGTACCGGGCCGCCGACAAGTCGGAGGCCCGGAATTCACTTGCGGATCAGGCCTTTAGCGACCGATCCAAATGTTCGTATCAGGACGCTGTGAGCGTCGCAACGTCGAGCTTGAGGCCCGGGCCCATCGTCGAGGTGACCGACACCTTCTTGACGTAGTTGCCCTTGGCGCCAGTCGGCTTTGCCTTGGTCACCGCATCGGCGAAGGCGCGGATGTTCTCTTCCAGAGCCTTGACGTCGAACGAGACCTTGCCAACGCCGGCATGAACGATGCCGGCCTTCTCCACGCGGAACTCGACAGCGCCGCCCTTCGATGCCTTGACGGCGGCGGCAACGTCTGTGGTGACGGTGCCAACCTTCGGGTTCGGCATCATGCCGCGCGGACCGAGCACTTTGCCCAGACGGCCGACGAGCGGCATCATGTCCGGCGTGGCGATGCAGCGATCGAAGTCGATCGTGCCCTTCTGGACGATGTCGACCAGATCCTCGGCACCAACGATATCGGCGCCTGCGGCGCGCGCTTCGTCAGCCTTGTCGCCGCGCGCGAACACAGCGACACGCACCGAGCGGCCGGTGCCGTTCGGCAGGTTGACCACGCCGCGGACCATCTGGTCGGCGTGGCGCGGGTCGACGCCGAGGTTCATGGCGACTTCGATGGTCTCGTCGAACTTGACCGAGGAACGGTCCTTGAGCAGCTTCAGTGCATCACCCAGGGCATAAGCCTTGTTGGGATCGATGCCTTCGCGGGTCTTCGATACACGCTTTGCAATCTTTGCCATGATCTTAGCCCACCACTTCCAGACCCATCGAGCGGGCGGAGCCCTCGACCATGCGCATGGCCGCTTCGACGTCGTTTGCGTTCAGATCCTTCATCTTCGCGGTGGCGATCTCACGGACCTTTTCACGCGAAACCGTACCGGCCTTGACCTTGCCCGGCTCCTTGGAACCAGCCGTCAGGTTAGCCGCCTTCTTCAGGAAGTAGCTCACCGGCGCCGTCTTCATGACGAAGGTGAAGGACTTGTCCTGATAGTAGGTGATGACGACCGGAACCGGCGATCCCTTTTCCATTTCCTGGGTCTGCGCGTTGAACGCCTTGCAGAATTCCATGATGTTGATGCCACGCTGACCAAGCGCCGGGCCGATCGGGGGAGACGGCGTGGCCGATCCCGCTTTGACCTGGAGCTTGAGCTGGCCTGCAATTTTCTTAGCCATCTCTTTTCCTGCCTTTGTCTATGCCGACCCCCACTGTCTGGGAAACCTCGGCGGTTGCAGTCTGGTGGTGCGATCCATGCGGCCGGCTAAAGCCGCACTCGTCTCCCACCGTTCTTAAAGAGCCGCGCGATCTCCGCGCCGCTCTTCCCCGCCGCGCTTGACGACAGGGATTTCGGATCAGCCCTTTTCGACCTGTCCGAATTCCAGATCGACAGGCACGGCGCGCCCGAAGATCGAAACTTCCACCTTGAGCCGCGCCCGCTCCTCGTCCACTTCCTGGACGAAACCGTTGAACGACGCGAAGGGACCATCCGAAACGCGGATCGCCTCGCCGATCTCGAACGTGACCGAGGGCTTGGGCCGCTCGACGCCTTCCTGCACCTGGTTCAGGATGCGCTGGGCTTCCGCCTCGGTGATCGGCACCGGCTTGGAGTCGCCCAGGAAGCCGGTGACCTTCGGCGTGTTCTTGACCAGCGAAAACACGGCGTCGGTCAGATTGGCCTTCAGGAGCACATAGCCCGGGAAGAACTTGCGCTCGGCATCGACCTTGCGGCCGCGACGAACCTCGACGACCTTCTCGGTCGGCACCACGATCTGGTGGATGTCGGCGGACAGGCCCTTCTGCTTGGCCTTGTTCTCGATATCCTCGGCGACCTTCTTTTCAAAGTTCGAATAGGCGTGGACGATGTACCAGCGCGCGGTCATTTCAAGACTTCTCCGTAATCGCCGGACTTAGCGTCCGATGCCCAGAATCTGTTCGACCGCGAGACCCATGAGCTGATCGGCGGTGAAGAAAAAGATCATCGCGATCACAGCGAAAGCCAGGACCATGACCGTCGAGATCATCGTTTCGCGCCGCGACGGCCAAGTCACCTTGGCGGTCTCCGCGCGAACCTGCTGGAGAAAGACGAAAGGATTTGTGGTTTTCGAAGCCATATGCCGCTCTGTCTTCAAGACCCGTTGGCCGGGTCTCCTGGATGATCCCGCTGGCCGGGACGTGCCGCCTGAGCCCAATCTCGCGCCGAATCAGCGCAATCAATTCGCCCATGCAAATCAGACGCGTAAAGCCGGCTTCCCAGCTCCACGCGTCGCGTGTCTGTTTCGTCTACATAAAACCGATTCTTGATCCACGCAAGTGGCAAGTGTCCGCTTTATGACCAAACGCCGCCTCGGAACCATCCAGTCGTTCCGTCCCGGCTATGGCGCCCTTATGCCCCAAGTGAGCCAATATGGCAAGCGGGTCGCCGATTTTCAAAGGGTAGACCGTAGAAATATCGTTTTGAAACGCCATTTCGAAAAATGGCGAATATCACATTGAGTGCCATTTCGAGAAATGGCACGGGCAGCAGGGCTCGAACCTACGACCTGCGGTTTTGGAGACCGAATAGCCTTTGTCCATCTCATTGTTTAGACATCGATAATAGCCGATTTTGTAATCGATGTGCAAGGATTTGTGTAACAAAAGCTGGCCTTTTCGACCGAATTTGCGGCGCCGGCATCTGTGATAATGTCCTTTCTCAATGGAAGAGAGGGCGTTGCATGGGTATCCCGAACAGACTGGCCGCAGAATATCCAAGCCGGTGCCTCCAGCTGATCAATGCCGTAGAGGGCTTTGCACGGGATCATCGCTTGGTCGGCTCATTCTCGCTCTTGGCTGCGGCGGCTGTCCTGACCATTCCGTTCGAGCGCGCTCAGGCCCGCCATTTCCTGCATCGGGAGCGGGATGATCAAATGACGGCTGCGATCGACCAACTGGGCAAAGTGAAGTTCACCAAGGCGCCTTTCTGGCGAGGGGAAGGTCCGAGTGACTGGCGGCAATCGCATATCGTCGAGAACGCTAACTCCGTCGGACACTGGGTTGCGCGGGATGGCAAGCATCCACTGGCAGAGGATGCCGAGGATTTTTTGCCTGGAAAGAGCGCGGCCGAGGTGTTGCGGGCAATCCGCAACGCCCTGGCCCATGGGAACATCGTCTATCTCAACAAGGATGGCGAAGAACGTGAGGGGGACCTGGTTCATTACCTTGCGTTTCTTTCACGCTATGAGGAAGGCGCAGATCAGCAGGCTAAAACCGAAACCTACCGAGTGATCGTCACGACAGAGGACGAGTTCCTCCGGTTCATTAGGCTCTGGGCGGCATGGATCAGCGGCCCTGCCATTGAAGATCGCGAGATGCAGGCGGCTTGAGCATGAGCAACTACGCATTATTTCAAATGTGGGGGCCCTACCGGCAGTCCCTGATCAAAGGGCACCAGTTCTATGTCGAACAGGCACGCAAACGCGTGCTGTCACAGTTCGAGAACATGGAAGAGGAAGCTGACAAGGCCGCCGAAGAGTGGCTGGAGCAAAGCGGTGACCAGTTTGACCCGGACCGGCACGATCCTGGCGATTTCTACGAGGCGGCCAACGATATCGGCATTGAATTCTACCAGCTCCTGAGCGAAATGAGCGACCAGACCCGGCTGAGCGTGATCGCGGGCATGTTCCACGAGTGGGACAAAAAGCTCAGGGACTGGCTGGTGCGGGAAATCCTGCGCTGGCATCGCGGAGAGACGGTTGTTGCGAAGGTCTGGTCAGTGGATTTCGGCAAGATTGCAGACCTGCTGGAGAGTTTCGGCTGGAACATCCGGAGCACGGATTACTTCGAGAGGCTCGACGCGTGCCGCTTGGTGGTCAACGTCCACAAGCACGGCGTCGGAAAATCCCTCGATGACCTGAAGCAGAACTATCCTGAGTATCTCGACAATCCGCTCAGTGGCTCGGGATCGCCATGGGCAGAGAAAATGCTGGACTACACAAACCTCAAGGTGAGTGATGATCAGTTTCAGGCATTCTCAGACGCGATCGTCGCGTTCTGGCGCGACGTCCCGGAAAATGTCGTTGGTGGCCCGCAACAGGTCCCTGATTGGTTTGAAAAAGCGATTCAAAGCGATAACGCCGTCCGGTCTCAGTAGGGCGACGAAACAGGCAAACCGGAAGGGCGACTGAATGCTGCCCGCAATTTTCGCACTTTCGGCTGCAAATTGGATTTGATAGCCACAAGAACGTACAGAGAACACAATGGGGGTCTACCCCGTGTTGATCCGGGACGTTTTCCATACTAATGTAATCGGATGCGTTACACTCAAAGTCAAATTCGCGAGCTGCTTTCCATTTCGGTGGATGCGTTTCGCACGTGGCGGGATGCCATTCCCGCGCTGGCGATGCACAAGGGACATGCTCCGAGTTTCACGCCTGGCGATGTTGTTGCTATGGCAATCGTCGCGGAACTCGTCAGGGACTTTGGTGTCCGTGTTAGCACGGTCGGCGACCGTTTTGATCAACTGTTCATGGAGTGCCGCGGTAGGTCTTGGCTGTCCCTTGAAAACTGCGTTGCTCTGATAGAAGTCGACAATCTCCGGCTTGTGGACGTGAACGCGCCTCATCGCTCATCACTGGACGCCTCCACTCTTAGCGTTCCTTGCGCGCCGATCATATCGCGCCTGCGCTCAGCGCTCACGGCAACCGAAACCGATGATGTGCAAGGCTATCTACAGTTTCCCCCGACTTCTGTAACCACGCAACCTGAGCAGCGCGGAAAACGAGCATGACCACGGTCCAGGCATCCGCATTGGCGCCGGAGTGGAAAGACCGCTTGGGACTTACTCATCGGCATTCGCCCGAACTATACGAGTCAGCTGACGCCGTTAGCGACGTGCCGCATGCGCCAGCTATCCGCGCCGCACTCAATGAAATGGGCGTTTCAGCGATCTTCTGTGTCCAAGGAGTTCCCACCGTCGCCATTCTCGAAGCAGATGTTTACGATCGTGCCAAAATTATCGATCTCCACGGCGCGCTCTGGAACCAGGGCTTGGCAAGCCTATTGCTGGTTATCGCCGATGACACTCTCAGAGCCTTTTCGCTCGCGCGCACTCCGTTTAGTGATCCTGGCGACGCATTCGAGACCCGCTGCCTCATTGATAGCCTCAGCCTGACGGCCGAAGCGCTAAGGTTTCACAATCTCATCTATGGAGCGGAATCCGGACGCCTTTGGAAGGACTACGGCGATTACTTCCCGCCGAAGGAGCGTATCGATCAAGTTCTTCTCGATAATCTGAATGCGTCCCATGAACTCTTGCAATCTGCCGAACTTGCCCCCGATGCGGCGCAAGCGTTGCTCATACAGGCAATGTTTATCGCCTATCTTGAAGATCGTGAGATCGTAACGCCTGCCTATTTTGCGGCCGTTACCGAGAAGAGCGCTGAGAGTTTCTCCGCGCTGCTGGAAACCGGCGATGTCGATCTCTTTCGATCGCTTTTTCGAACTCTCCATAAAGATTTCAATGGTGACCTGTTCGTTGCGCCCTGCTCTTTCGAGCCGAAAGGCGAGGCGCCAGAAGTCACGGCCACCCATCTTACCATCCTAGCCCGCTTTCGATCGGGGCGGGAAGAGATGGCGCATTCAGGCCAGCAACGGTTCTGGGGTTATGACTTCCGATATATCCCAATCGAGCTTGTCAGCGCCGTCTATGATCGCTTTCTGGGGGAACGCGAGGCCGAACGCCGTGCAAACGGCGCCTACTACACGCCCATGTTCCTCGCCGACACCGTCGTTTCCCAAGCCTGGGAGATGTTACCGGACGCGACACGGACGAGTGGAAACTTCCTCGACCCCGCCTGCGGTTCGGGCGTTTTTCTCGTCCGGTCGTTCCAGTGGCTATGCGAGCATTGGCGAGCTAAGCACAAAACGCAGACGATTTCCTGGAAGACGCTTTTATCGCTGCTGAGCCAAATTAATGGCTGGGATCTAAATGGTGGCGCCGTTCGCGTCGCGGTGTTCTCGCTCTATGTCGCCCTCCTCGAAGAAGTCTCACCACGCGACATCCGAAAACTCATCACCCGGGGAAAACTCCTCCCCGAGCTTTGGGGCAAGACCCTCGTCTGCCGAGATTTTTTCGATGTGTCGCCGGACGGCACCCGGTACGACGTCATCATCGGCAATCCGCCATGGACCAGCCGCAGGGGCCCGGCGCGCTCGTCCGTTCAGTGGAGCAAGAAGACCGGCCATCCTATGCCTGGAGGCGAAGACGCCTGGGCATTCAGTTGGAAAGCCCTCTCACATCTCGCCGATGACGGACTGATCGCGTTCCTGTTGCCAGCGATGGGATTTTTGCACAACCACGCCCAAAACACCGTTGACGCACGTGACGCGTTCTTCCGGAAATCTCAGGTCCGCCGCATTATCAACTTCGCGGACCTTCGATTTCAGCTTTTCGAGAAAGCCCATCGCCCCGCCGCTCTGATTATCTACGGCAGCGTGAAAGCGGACGGTTTCCCATATCGTTTCGACTATTGGGCGCCGAAGGCCGATCTTAATCTCCGCATCAAGCGTGTCATCACGCTAAGCAGCGCCGACAAGGCCGTACTTGGGGTCGGCGCGGTTCTGGATAACCCGCTTATCTTCAAGCAACGGCTTTGGATGCGGGACCCAGACGCCAAGCTATTTGGTTACCTCGCCAGGCTCCCCAAGCTGGAGGCCTTCGTCAACGACTTCGGCAGCCTGAGCCGTCGCCGTGAAGAGCCGGGCGATCGATGGGTGATCGGGCAAGGCTATCAGCCTTTCAATGAGGACAGCGAAAGCGACGCGCCTCCTCTCGCCAGCGAGTACGTCGGTCGATTGCCAGACCTACCGATTACAGCCTACTCACGTTTGGCTCAGGCTGCGGAAGGCTTGCAACCGGCCGCTTCACCGACGGTTCGTCGTCGCGGATTCGAGGCCGGGTTCGACGGTACGCGCATTCTTATCCCGCGTGGGGTGGAGACATCGCAAAATCGCCTGCGGGCCGCCTACTGCGACGAGCCGCTGACCTTCCAGCATATCTTCCAGGCGATCGTGGTGCCGGATGGCCAACGCGACCGTGCGAAGGTCCTCACCGCGATACTCAATAGTCGCGTCGCGGTCTGGTACGCCTTTCATGGCACCGCATCGTTCGGTTCGGATCGACCGGAGGTCCAGCAGGCCGACCTGCTGCGATTGCCATTTCCGTCGCCTGCCGATGTTCCCGATCAAGACGCAGCCGCTCAAGCAGCTCGTGAGCTGATTGCGATTGTTGACGACGCACGCGGACGGTTGAACGAGCCGTTTTCGATGCAGGTCGAAGAGAGCGAGATCCTTCGAACCATCGATCGGCTGGCGTACCAATATTTTTGCCTGTCGCCCGATGAAATCGCGCTGATCGACGATACCGTCGAAGCGATCCTGCCCGCGCTTCAGCCCCATGAAGGCCACTTCCCTAAACTGTGGGGCGCACCGGACGAACCGCAACGGGCACAATACGCTCGCACGTTGGCGGCCAGCCTGGCGGACTGGTTCAAAGACAGGAAAATTGATGCTCGCCTTGTCGCGCGCGGAGCGGACCTAGCGATACTTCGCCTGCACCTGGGCGGCCATGAAGACTATGCCGAGGATGCCGGCGGCGAGCTAAGCGACGTTCTTGAGCAACTCGCTACTCACATCAAGAGGCCTCTCGATGGCAATTTCCAGTTGATGCCGGACCTCCGGGTTTTCGTCGGTGACTACCTTTACCTCATCAAGCCGATGCAGATGCGCTTTTGGCTACGCTCCACCGCGCTCGCCGATGCAGATGGAATAGCGCTCGATCTCCAGCAAGCCGCAGCCGTGCCGCAACGGCGGAGTGCTGATTGATGCTAATCGGTGATATGCAGGAGTGGGTCGACAGCTTCGTTTCGTTTGATGATCGCTTTCTCGAGAGGATCGCAGCGGCGTGGCCGGCGTGCATGGCCGTTCTCCCCGAACAGCCCGGGGAAGATGACATCACCATCAACCTCGTCGATCATCTGACCAAGGACGTCGTCGTTCGTCGGCTGTGCCATTGGGTCGAGTATCAGTTCGAGCCATTTGGCCTCGCTACGGACGGGTCGAAATACAGCAAGGGCATCATCGACATCGCCGTGCTCTTCGACTGGGAACGGGAGCGATATCTGGCCTATGAGTGCAAGCGGCTCAACGTGGTCAACGGCGGAAGCCGCAGCTCCTTGGCCACCGTGTACGTCACCCAAGGCATGATGCGCTTTCTCACTGAACAGTATGCAGAGCATTTGCCTGTCGGCTGCATGCTGGGCTATGTGCTGGACGGGGATATGCCCTTTGCCAAGGCGCGGCTCGCCAGCGTCATAGGAAGCCATCCTCCTCTTGCTCTCATCGATGGGCCAACGCCACTTGCCGCAATCGAAACCATCGAACGATTCCGAACACGGCACACCCGTCCAGCTGGATTAGAAATTGAGCTTCGACACGCGCTATTTTCTTACCCATCATTGTCTGCGCCAATTGGCTGACGAACCGAGCCGAATCGACCGCTACTGAGTTCAACAACAGATGGCGCCTCGATAGTCCAGGACCAATCAAAGGAAACGTGGAGAGCCTTGTTGGGATCGCAATGGCCAACGTTAGACCGCCGATCCTGTTCTCCAGTACCGCGCCCCAAGGAGGAAGCCGCTCTTAAGAAACCGGCATCGATCTATCAACTGAGCCGCCCGTGGCACCGTTTGTACTTTTCGCCTGATCCACACGGGCATCGTTCGTTACGACCGACCTTCTGCACTGCTACCGGACCCCGCACAGTTGGAATGCGCCCATTGCCCTTCATCATTGCTGCAGCTTCCTCCATGGTCCCCGGTGGCGGGACCCACTTGGGTGGCGGCCCGAATTCACGAAGGTTCCGGATCAATTTACGTTGATTGGCCAGTTCCTTTTGGACCAATGGCTTAAGCCCAGGCTCGTAAGGCTTGAGTCGAGCCATTTCCTTTTCTGCATCATCAAACCGTCTGCAATAGGCCAAGACCACGGCATATTGCGAGCGAACGGTGATGAGATAATCCGCCAACTTCCATTGCCGGAGTTGTGGCAGGATAACCGTCTCCATCACGTTCAATGCACCATCGAAATCACGGCGCGCGATAAACTGGTCAACGAGATCTTGTCCAACACGGAACATTGAGTCTGGCGCGTGTGCCAGATCGTAGAACTTCAGGGCGTGAATGCGTACAAATGGAGAGACCTTGCCTTGGGCATCCAAAGCTTTAGCGTACAAATCGAGGGAGTCGGCAAGATGCTTGATATCATCGACTTCCCACCCTTCCTTCAACATCCGAGCTAGGTCAGGTGCGTTGTTGCCCATGACCAATGAGGGAGTTAGCCCGATCTGCTCGTAGTATGCCGCTATTAGAGGTCTGACCCGCTCCGCGGCCGACTCCGAATCTCCAAGAGAGAATTCCGCACAGGCAACGTTGTACGAAAAGATGCGTCGATGTCCGGCGGGCAAGTCTTTGACGATTGGTGCTAGGCTGGCTATCAGGCGCGATGTACCTCGACGATCGCCATTTGCCGCCAAGAGGTTCATGCGCTTCATGCCCACCCGAAGCCGCTCTTCCGCTCCTAGCTTGTGTTCCGCGACTAGCGCGTCCATCTGATCAAGCCAAACGGCCGCTCGATCCGAGCCGGCTTTTATGTCCGCAAAGGCCAGCGCATCAAGAGCCTTGATTCGCTGGTCTGGAGAAACGGTCTCATCCTGCGCGCCATGCTCGAGATAGGCTTCTACCTCTGGCCAAACGCCCATCTCATGAAACAGTTCTTCTGTTGCCATCTCGACCAGTTCATCGAGCCGGCCCACCTCACCCGTGAGCCGCAAGAACAAGGAAAGCTTCGCAGGATTCCAGGCCTTTCGAAGGCTCTCCTGGATCACTATTCTCAGGGCCTCCTGACGCGTCCTCACCGCCTCCGCGCCGTGAAGGACAAGCCGCCCCTTGCCGACGACCCGAGCCGCATCATGCAGCTTGATCTTGTCGCTGGCGAACGCTTGCAACAGTCCGTGGCTTAGGAGATGGCGGAGTGATTGCAAAAAGATCGGACGATCTGGTCCTCCAGCTCCTATGAGATACGAGCCGGCTTCCTCACGCGTAATGGGTGCGTCACAAAGGCTGAGGAGATCTGCGACCGAGGCTATGGCGGCCGGCAACCGTTCAAAGACTCGCCCAAGAATATGTTCTTGCACCATCTCTCGGGTGTGGGTCGAGCGCGCCAATTCCGCACACAACAGCCTCAGCGAACCCTCGTAGTCGGATTCCGCAACAGAAAGCGCATTCAACACGAAAAGCGGGAGACCGCCGGTCAAGTCGATCAGGCGCTGGCAATCCGCGGCATCGGCCTGACAGCCGGCATCATGCGCGGCAGCAGCAACCGTATCGGGCGTCCACCCCGAGAGGTTTTCGCGCGCAACGCCGAGAATAGCTTCGATCGCGGCGACTTCACCCTCAGGCCGGCCAAGAAGAACGAAACGGATATCCTTGCCTGCCTGAATCACACCCATCAGATCGTCGGCGGTCAGTTTGTGGACATTGTCCAGGGCGACCGTAACGACCTCTCCGTGTTCATTCATGCGGCGTGAGAGAAGCTGCAAGCTTTCGCGGCCCGAAGCCCCAGGAAGAAAGATTTCGCCAAGGCCTTGCCCCCCGCCGAGCAACCGAGCGGCGACCTCGCGCGCGACGGCGTTAGCCAGCGCCGCACCTGGCAGATCGGCGACGTCGAGGTAGACCAAGGGGTTCGTAGCATGCTGGGCGGATTGAGCCAGCCATGATGTTTTGCCCGCGCCCGAATAGCCAACGATCATTCGGACGCGCTCACCTGTCGAGAGAATGGGCTCGTCCTGTTGTACCCGATATGGGACCGGAGGGACGGGCAGATCCTGCAACTGCAGCACGAGCTGCTCAAAAAGGGCCGGAAGGTCCGGTGCTGCAAACACATGGTCGAGCGTGGCCTTTTCTCCCGTCGCAGCCAGCGTGACGACACCTGCCAGCTTCCAGACAAGTGTTTCGGGCGCTAGCGTTGCAAACGGTAGGGTTGCTGCCAGCCCACAAGTTGCCTTGACTGCCTCCATCAAAGACGGTTGCGGAACAGGCAAGATCCGGCTCGCCGGCTCGGCCGTCGGCCATTCGATTATTACGTCCGCAGGCCAATCGCTTGTAGCAAGCCTTTCCAATAGAGGCCCGTTCGGCTCCGCATTGCAGACAACCACGAAACGCGCAGCGCCAGCCCGCTCTCCTCTCGCATGGGAGGCACGCAACTCCGCAAATCGCGCAATGGCGCTCCCAATGTCATCCCAAGCGAGGACTTCCTTGCGATACTTGACCTGGATGTAGATGCGAATGGCATCGAGCTGAACCTCGACGTCTTCGTCGCTCTCGACGGAAACGGTCTGCGCCTGCAACATCGCAGCCGATAACAAGCATTGGACGGCGTAGAGGTGCTGGAAAAGGAAGCCACGATGCACAGCTTCAATTCGAACTAGCTGTGCGGGGTCCAGAACGCTGATGCCGGCTCGGATCGATTGTGTCAAAGGCAGCCCGTCCTCCCCGTTTACAGCGTTCATCGCAGCATCCATTTTCATTGTGCGACCAGAAACGGGACCAGCACGTTGCCCATGCCTCGCCGAATTTCGATGCAGTCCTCGCAGAGGCGCAAGGATGGCACTCCTGGCATGGTCTCGGCGCCATTGCCCACCCTAAAGTCAACGGTTGGCTGGTCTCCGCATGAAGTGCACACGATCGTCCCGCCCCCCCTTTCTACGGCTTGACGGGACAGCGCTGCCAAGTGCGGTTCTACGCGGTCAACAATCGAGTACCAGTACGCTGTATGGGGCTCGATCTGTTCCATGTATCTTTGCAGGTCGTTCGGATGATGTTTGGACAACCATGCGTAGGCAATTTCCCGGCGCATCTGGTCGTTCCGCACTAGGGTTTCATAAAGCTCTACCTCCAGCCGAAGTGACACGCGCGGGTATTGGGCATGCAAGGCGCGCAATAGAACGAGATTGACCGCGAAACGGATGTTGCCGCTGTAGGCCTCCCTGACTGTGCCGATGCAATAGTCTCTCAGATCCTCGGACGACCCGGATATCCTGTCGATGAGACCGGGCACATAACGCCACGCATGCAAATCAAACTCCGTTCGCCACAGATCAAGGTAACCGCTCTGGCGGAGGGCAGCAGCTACGATGGGGTCTGCATCAGGCCGCTTGATGAGCAGCGAATAGAGATCGTTGAAGTTCTCCACGTCCGGATCAACAGAACGCGCCGCATCGAGCACGGCATTTTGTGCGCGATGCGTAGTGCTGATCGGATTCTCTTTGGCACTCAACCATTCCAGTTCGTCCGAGGACACCGTTTCTGTCTCGATCGGCACCTCTTCGAGCAAGGGACTGACCCGCAAATCTTCCGGTGAGCAGTAGTCGGCGTCCGGGACGAGGTCGATGCCGGCTTCCCTATATACCCTCGCAACCAGACGGGAACAGAACAGGCGCTTCGTCCTCGGCCTACGGGTCCGACTTACCGTCCGGATTGCCTCCGGAAGAGAATACCGCGCGCCGATCTCGGCGCGGGCAAAGTCGATAACTTTCGACAGCACTTCCCGAGTTGGCGGCTCCTTCAGGCGAAAATGAAACACCTTCTCGTCATCATCAAACACTTCGCGCTGCAGATTCCGCGCTTGGACGCCATCCATCGTTGAGTCGATGAAAGAGCCATGCTGTACGCAAATCATGGCGTGGGACACAATGCCGTGTGTCGCGATGCGGATCACTTTGCTAGTGCCCGGTCGAGCCGAGAACAGAATGTCTCCGGGTTCAACACTGTCGATCTTGATGCGCTTCATATTCTTCTCAATCACCCCGCTTAGCGTTCGGTTACACGAAAGTTACATGGATACAAGAGACGGGATAGAAGTTCGCGCAACTTATTGAAAACTCTGGTGGGCGGTATAGGATTTGAACCTACGACCCCTACAGTGTGAAGGCCAACCATACGATAATACGGTATAATCGAAATATGTAATCATTTGTATTTTGGTCATTTTTTGGTCGTTGTAGTCATCATTACTTCACTTTCCATGTAACATTTGCTATAAATCCGTTACATGGAAGTTACATGAAATGCCTAAGTTATTTTTAGATGAGTCCGTTGTCCTCGCCGCCGATTGCCCCTCCGAAAAGGACCAGGAAATCTATTGGGACCACCCAGTTGGACAGGACCGACGAATCCGCAATGGGTCGGTCTCAGGTCTGGGCCTGCGTGTGACTGCATTGGGGCATAAATCCTTCGTCCACGCTTATCAGTTCAACGGCAAACGGTATCGGAAAGCGCTTGGATCCACCATCGTGCTCAGTGTTGCATCCGCGCGCCTGGCGGTCGGCCATCGCCAGCGCCAGTTGGAGGCTGGCGAAAACCCAGACTTTGATGACCGCGATACGCGGCGCGCCCACCTGCTGACCGTACGGGAAGCAATCGACCGCTATTGGGAAACCCATATCCAGACGCTTTCTGCAGGGTATCAGACTAATTTCGCTATGTTCGTGGCCGGATGGCATCGGAAACGACCAAAAACGTCTACACGCCGCGGTCACAACATCCGTAAACCCTACCAAGATTTCGGGTCGATGTTTGCGGACCGACCGTTCTCCGCCATCAAGCCCTTGGACGTTGAGCGGTTTCAGCGGCAGTTCGCCTCGGGGTACAGTCACAATGGTGCGCTTATGCACGTCACGGCCCTGTTCAATTGGGCCATCCGCATGCAGCTCGTGGACATGCGCAACCCCTGCAGCCCGATCCGTGCGCGGAAGGTGGTGCGCCGCCGCCGGGACTACTCCACCGAACAGATCAGGCAGATTGCAGCCCACATCTTTTGTCCCGCGTTCGAAGTGTTGCCGGACACGGCTAGCTTGGGAGGCTTCGCCAAGCGGGACATGGCATTGACCAGGGGGCATGTGACCACCGCCAACGACCAAATGCAGGAACTCTGTAATTTCATGGGCATCCTGTTCCTGACCATGGCCCGCCCCAGCGACCTGGCCAAGGCGGAATTCGCGCATTTCGATCTGGAGAAGCTTGTCTGGCACAAGCACAACACCAAGGGCATCAAACTGTCGCGTTCACTCTACGAGTACGCCTACCGTTCGGTGCCGATCCATCTCCGGGTCGCCCGAATGGTGCAGGCCCAACGTGACCGCTGGCCCGAGAGCAAGCTGCTGTTCCCGTCACATACGGACATGACACAGCCCCGCGACAATTTCCGCAAGGGGCTGGACAGGTTCAAAGCCCTGCCGGGCGTCCCCGAGTATTTCCAGCTCTACGACCTCAAGCGGATTGCGATCTCGCTGATGCTGGCGGGCCAAGGGGTCTCGCACGAGGCTATATCGCACTATGTCGACCACAAGGGGAACCTTGAAACGACCATGATCTACGATCTCGGCTTTGTTGATCCGATGCGTCCTGTCACCCAAAAGCTTGGTGACCTTCTCGGCGTATAGTGCTTGACGTCATTTTTTGGCTGTGACGCAATGAACCTGCGGCGATATCTGCTGCAACTCCCATCAAGGAAAGTACGGTTCATGGAAGCCCTCCAGGCGTTGGTGCTGACCAGCACGCAATTGCGCGACATGCTAACCGAAGCTGCGAGACAAGGAGCCACGCTCGCCGTTGCAGAGCTCCGCGCAGACCTTCATCAAGCGCCGGAAGAGGCAACTTTGCGGAAGCTCCGCGGCTATCTTGCCGATCCAGCCTCTTTCTCGAACCCCAACGACCACTGGGCGCACAGTGAGATCATCCGCCGAATTCAAACAACGGCAAGCGGCAAGCCAAAATCCACGGCGTGGTTCATGAAGTTCCAACGGGAAACCGGCTTGAACGGGTGTTTTACCCGCCCCAGCCCCGCCTACGGCAGGCGACGGGAATGGACATTCGCCGACATCGGACTGGCATGGGATGCCTACTATTCCAAAAGGTAGCAGGCGATGCGCCGTGCTTGAGCAAACGCAATGTACGGTCCCGGGTCGGATATAAGCATCAGGGTGTCAATACCCATTTCCGAGGATGGAAATCTCCGGCCGGATCGGCAAGTTCATGGGCGAAGGAGTGACTGCCATGAGCGCCCTCACCTATCTATTGGCCGAAGACAGCGACGGAGCATGGACAATCGTGTTCGAGCCCGAAGACCTGCATCTCTACCTTGAATTTGTGAAACCCGGCATGGCCACCGATCCCGTAAGCGGGATGACGATCGACGACTTCCTTGCGCGACGGCCGGTTAATCCCGCACACAGACGGGCGCTCGACAACCTGGTCGCATGGCTGCGGCGGGCGCTGGAGTGGGATACCCCCATTCACCCGACTACGGGCGGCAATAATACGGACGCCCGTTGATGAATTTCGTGGTGCCATAGGTGGCTGGGCCGCAGACGGTGGCCGGGCTGTCAGCCAACTGGAGCGTGGTAGCAGAAATGCTGCCGGAGACTTCCAGCCTGGCATTGGGGGCGATGGTGCCAATACCGACGTTGCCACCCATAAGCAGAGCCGGATAACGCAGAGCGTTGACGTTGGTGCCGCTGGTTACATCGGCATAGAGGCCAACAATAGAGTTCGCGTTGCTCGTGCTGTCACCAATCGCGGTGTAAAGCCCGGTTGCCGTCACAATGCCGCTGCCGGTCACAGTGCCGGTGAAGCTCAGCAGTTTCTGGTGATAGATATTCAATGTCGGGGCAAAAGCGCCGTTATAGGAAAGTCCAGCCACATTAGCATTCGGGAACGGGGAGGTGGCTATGGTATGGCCGTAACGGTCAACTAGATAATAACTCTGGTTAGTAGCGCCATTGTATATCGTATTACTACTGGTGCTGGCGAATTTTATATTTCCAGAGGGGACAAGATTTCCAGATGTGTCCGTGTTTAAAGTAGTTGTCCAACCAGAATTGCCGCTTAACGTCAACCGCATGCCGTCAACAACTTCCAAGGGACTGCGTGGGGCATTCGTGCCGATGCCAACGGTGCCAGTGACGTAAAGCCCGGTGGAAGAAATCATGCCGGTCGTGCTAACGCCGCCGGCGACGAGTTTGCCGCCATAGAAGTAGCCGGTGGTGACACCTGCCTCGGTAATGCTGATGGAATTGCTGTTGCCGTTAGCGATAACCTGCGCGGTGCCGGAGGTGATGCGGTCGGCCGTGGCAACGGTGGAGGAGGCGTCGGCAAGGTTGGCCCAGCCGCCGGTGCCGTAGCAGACCTGGAAGGTGCTGTTGGTATAGCGGATGGCACCGGAGCGGTTGGTGTCGCAAGCTTCTCCGCCGTTGGCGATGCGGATGGTGCCGGAGATGTGGAGAGATGTGCTGGGAATTGAAGTTGACTGAATACCGATACCGATGTTGCCACCACTGTTAAGGAGCAGCTGGGGGTTACCATTCTGGTAAAAGCTCATGTTGAATGAATTAACACTGGCTTGCCTCATTACTACATAGCCATTTGTATATGTATTGACACCGAGCCTTAGAACTTCATCTCCATCAGTGCTGGATAACGCATTTATTAGAGCTGTGTTTAAGGCGCTGTAGGTTCTGGAATTGGTTGAGCCGACCGATAGTCTAGTAGCTTGGATTTCTAGTTTTCTGCCAGGGTCTGAGAAATCTTGCATGGCAATTAGGCCCGACTGTATGCGGACACGATTGTTGATGTCGTTTCCGAAATAACTGGTACCGCTGACGTCGAGTTTGCCGCCGGGGATGGTGCCAAGGCCGACATTACCGGAGAAAAAGCCATTAGTGCTGCTGATGGGGCCGGTGGTGCTGACGCCCTTAGCGACCCAGACACCGTTGTAGTAGTAGCCGGTAGTAACGCCCGCCTCGGTGATGCTGATGGAATTACTACTGCTATTGGCAATGACCTGAGCGGTGCCGGACGTGATGCGGTCGCCGCTGGCCGCCGTCACGCCGGTGAGGCCGGAGCCATCCCCTACAAACCTCCCAGTAACGGTTGAGCCGCTGACTAGTGGCGCATCGGCCGGGCATCCGATGTCGCCCCGGCTTGCCTCGCCATAGCACAGCCGGTTGGCGTTGACGCCCATGGTGGCAGAGATATTGGCAACAACGCCCCAATCCTGCGCCCACGCCGGCGCCGCCACGAGCATGGCGGCGAACAACAGGAGGCGACAGGTACGGCGCATACCCCAATCTATCGCAACCTCAACCGCTTGGCGTTGCCGGTGCCATCAAATAGGGCAACCGCCGTTGCTGCATCGCCACTGCGGCGGCATCATTACATGGCGGCGAGCTGCCTAACTGCGGCTGGAATAGTGGCGGGTTTCGGTTCTCCACGCCACACTCGCCGCATGGATTCAGCCGCTATTAGGGAAGAGACGTTGGGCAGCCGGCGGCGCGCTGGCTTATTATTTCAGCTTGGCACAGTGCGCGAACACCCACGAATACGTCCAGTATTCCTCTTTCACGCAACGCGGCTCGCCCACCACCATCTCGCAGCCATTGGCTCCGTTGGGGCGCACAAAATAGCCTTCATGGTCTTCAGACACGTCACCCGGGCCGCCGGAGCAACCCAGCAAGGTCGTGTCCGCCGGGCAGGTCACGGTTTTGGTGAGAGCTTGGGAAGCGCGCGAACAAATCGAACCACTCACAACGACCGTCTTAATGTTACCCAGCGGGCTCAAACAGCCGTCAGTGTCTGACACTGCATCACCCGGCGCGTAGAGCATGCTTTTCTTGCTGCAAATGACGAGCTGGTCCATGCGCTTGTTGGCGCCATCCACTTTGACACCCAGGGTGCTGATCTGGCTGGAGAGAGCCGACCATGTCATTTGCGTGTCTATCGGGCCGGTAGCGGCGCGCTCCTGCGCCATGGCTGGCCATGCCAGCACCATAGCTGCAGCGATGAGAGAGAGGGAGGTATTCACATGGGGGTCTTTCCTTGGGTTTTTGGTGTGGCGACGTGGCCGCCTTGTGGCGCCGCCGGCGCCACAATCCTGTGCCCGTACCACGGGCGGAGAGGCGGTCAGCGCCTCTACCCTCAGCCACAGGCGCAGATGCTTTAACACCTCGCAATCGTATGACTTTTCCTGCCGGACGGCTATCGTTCCGCCTATTTCATGGGCGCTAGCGTGTCCATTCTGCCGCGATCCTCGGCCAGAGACGAACCCGGCCGGCCTGCCAAGGTTTTACCCTCGCGAACCGTTCCACGGGTGCCATCCTGTGGGCTGCTATCATCGAGGCTTGCAAGTCGGGAAGTTCCGCTATCCTAGCTGCACTGCCAGCCGGTGCACCCCAGAGGCAGACAGGTTGCTAGACGGCGACAGCGTCAGATTGGTGTTTGGGATGAACCCGTTCGGCTACCCGCACGCCCCTGCCGTTGGCGATCAACCGGGATCAAACACCTAGTGCGTCCCCGGGGTGTAGTCGCGAGATAGTACTCTTGCTGACATTGTAGCGCCTGGCGACTGCACGAATCGCCTCGCCGGCTGCCAAACTTGCCAGCGCCTCCCGTCGCTGCTGTTGAGAGAGCTTCGGCTTCCGACCGAACTTAACACCCCTAGCGATGGCACGAGCGCGGCCGTTCGAAGTATTCTCCAGGATCCTGCGCCGTTGCCATTTGGCTGCCCACCCTACAAGGAACAGCATTAGGTCCGACATCTCCGACGTGGTGTCGATAAAGGGCTCGTCCAGCAGGCGCAGCCCTGCGCCGGCTGACGTCACTGTCCTGAGGATGTTCAGCATATCAAAGGGATCCCGTGCCATGCGGTCGCTGACAACGGCGTGGACCACGTCGCCAGGCTTCAGGATCTTCAACAGCCGCTGCAATTGGCCGCGGTCGGCATCCTTGCCGCTACGTTTCTCGAAGAAAATCTTCTGGCAACCCGCCGCTTGCAGACGCTCAACCTGGGCAGCCAAGTCCTGCGACTCGGTAGAAACCCGCGCGTATCCGTATTTCATCCACCTAGGCCTCCCCTGTTGCTTCAAAAATCACGAGATTTGCCGTCGATCATAAGCCGTCGCTAATTAAGGCGGTGTTGGCTTTTATGCGCAAGATTTAGGCAAACACTCGTGACCATTACTAGAAAAATCGACAAATATGCAGAACCCGCCAAAGGCACAGGCCGAGCGGCGGGTTCAGCCGTTCTGCCACGGCATGGAATCCGCCTTGATCTCTCTTTTCGAGGTAATTTCCATGCCAGAAGCCATAAAAATTCCGACTATCGCGTGGGGTATCGCCGCGCTGGTCTTCTTCCCCTTCTTTCTTCCCAACCCCTACAACACCGGTCTGTTCGCCATTCGGCTCCTGTTGGCCGCTCTATTCGCCTACTGCGCCTATGGAACCTACAAGAAAGGGCTCACGCCGGACGCGAGTCTAGAACAGCGGACCCTAGCCAGACGAAGTGCATTTGGCCAAGTCGCCGCCGCTGCTGCGGTGGTTTTGATCGGACTGGTCGTCGGCGTGGGGCTAGGGATCGCCGGGTTGCCTAGTTACCCATCGGTGGGGGCCTTTGCAGCAAGTATCGATGGCAAATACGTTGCCCAAGATGGTGTCGGTTCCAGCGTCGAATTCCTGAGTGACGGGACCGTTATATTTGGCAGCGGCGGTGATCAGGGCGTCTGGAAATGGACCAAGCTCGATGACGGGCGTCTCAAGCTCGAACCCGGGCCGGGCATGTTTGGGGCCGAGACAACGGTATGCGCCTACTCAGCCGCCGCGAACGAGTTGCGCCTGACGAATTGCGGTCTGGCCATGACGCTTAACCGCCGCCAATTCTGACCGCGATCCCCGCCAACTCGTTGAGACACCAAATCATAGGAAACCACACCATGCGCACCATCACAGGCATTGCAATGCTCGCCGTCCTCGCAGGCTGCTCGGGGTCCGGCGCTGCCGCCGAACAGGTTCAGGCAGCCAATCTTCTACATGGGCTAAAAGACAAGGCGACTTTGCAGGGGACGCCTATTTCGCTCACAAATGCTTCCCCAGCCACCTTCCAAATCGGCTCTGCGCCGGAGCAAGGCTCCACAATTACAATTACGAAGCTCGGAAAATGTAAATATCAGAGTTACTTCGATCAGAACGGAAAATCTATTATCAAATTTACAACCGACCTCACCGGGCTGGTTACTGATGGCTACACCGAGAACCAGCTATACGCACGCCAGTTCAAAGGCGCCTCGGTCGTTTGCGAGTCGGTCAAAGAACTCAAATTTGACCCTGCTGCCCCTATGTCAGGAAATATGTGCGCGAGTATTGGCCCCGTGCCGGGGTTGTTGCTCGCATTCAGTAAGATCTCCGGCCCGGACCTTTCCGCGCTGGCCACCAAGTTCAAGCGGGACTTTTGCCAATAGGAACCGCGGCGGGCCTTTTGCCAGTGGTTGCCATTTGATAAATAGCAGGAATGGTCAAGCCGCTTCTCAATCCCTACATCGCCGACGAGGCGCCCACGTCTCCCGTCCTTACCGGATATGACGAAGAGCGCATGATAACCTACATGCGCCTGCTCGATGCCGCCGCCGAAGACGCCGATTGGCGGGAAGTTGCGAAGATTGTCCTGCGTATTGACCCTGCCAAGGAACCTGAGCGGGCCTTCCGCGCCTGGGAGACGCATCTCGCCCGTGCCCGGTGGATGACGACAAACGGCTATCGCTATCTGCTGGCTGGCGGGGCACCGCATTGAGCTGTGATGCTCCCGGTTGGCTACGCCGCAAAAATTTGTTGAGGCATCAAAGCTCGGACTGGCTGGATCCAAGAAGAAGTAGACCAAGCCGCTAGCCTCTTGGAGTGTGGCAATGACCCGCGACGAAGCCAGAGCCGCGATACTCCGGCAGGTGAACAGCCTGCCGGCACCGCCGTCTGCTAAGACGCTGGATGTCGCGATGACGGCGCTCGATGAGGTGGAAAGCGACGAAGAATACGTGCGGAGCGCCAAGACCTTTCTGGCGGCGCTCCAATTCGTCGAATACGTGCAGACCGGGATTAGGCCGAATACCGACGCCGTGCAGTAGCTGAATGCCTTGCGAAGCACGGCAGGGCGGGCGGGGAGCGCGAGGGGCGGGTCTGGGGCGCCCTCGCCTGGCCTTGGCCGGGTCGACACCGGCCTGAGGGCACATTCGCCCACAAAAAACCGGGGCATCGCTGCCCCGGCCCCTAGATGATGGGTCCTGCCTACTCGGCTGCGATTGCCAAGCTTTCGCTTTCGGCCCTGACCGGCATCCAGCCTGCGGGGAGCCAGCCCTTGCCGTCGAGTTCCTTCTCGGCCTGCAAGACGCCTTCGGGTTTCGGGGCGCGTTCCACAGCTTTAGCGGCATCTTCTGTGCACCCGGCCTCGCGCATTACACCGGCGATGTCGGCTTTGGACAGCCGCGACAGGAACGATGCGTCCGGCGTCCACCACAGGCCCATGTCCAGCCCGACCGCTGCGGCCATCACGTCTGCATGGGCGACGCGCTGCTTGCCGGCTTCGTGGCGGGCGACCACGGCGTTGAGGTTGGCGGCAGTGACCACGGCCAACAGTTCAAGCAGCACGTCCTGCGGCTGCGCCACCAGCCATGGCCAAAGGTCGGCAGGGTCCCCGGGCAACCGATGGCCCCAGCCTTCCATGACCTCGTTCCATCCGCTCAACGCGCGGCAGGCGTCCGGCTCCTTGATGGACGGAACCAGATTGCGGCGCTGGCCGGTGATTTCCACCGCTGGCTCGATGCGTCCGTGGTGGTAGTCGTAGAATACGCGGCTCGCCAGCGCATGCAGGATGGCGACCAGCGCCACATCGGGGCGGTTCGACAGTTCCACGCGCAAGGCTGCGGTGCGAATGGCCGTCAGTTCCTCGGTCAGCGCTGCCGATAGGTCGGAAGCTTCCTCTTCGGGGCGTTCTTCCTGACCTGCTTCGTCGTCTGCAGCTTGGTGGTTGGCCTCGTCGCCGTCCTGCAAGATGGCAAGGGCCTTGCGGTCTTCGGCCTTCACTAGCCCCGGCGTCACCTGCAATATCCCCTCATAGGATATCGACACGACACAGCCCGCCAGCGCCATTTCTTGCGGATCGAAGGCTTCCGCCGCGCTCTGGATGGCCTCGATGCGAACTTCCAGCGCTCCCAGTTTGGCCTCGTCCGCCTGTATCTGCGGGTCGCCTTCGGCGTAGGCGTCGATGGCCCCCGCCAAGTCGTCGTACTCCGCGCCCAGCGCCGACAGTTCGGTTCGCTCGGCTTCGGTCGGGTCACGCCGCACTGCATGGATGCGCCCGAACCCGCCGCTGTGGATGACGGTGCTGTCGAGGCTGATTTCCACCCATTTCCAGCCCTGCGGACGTACCTCGTCGGCCACCGCCTCGAGCCGGTCGCTGGCAAGCTTCACCAGCAAGGGCCGGTCGGTCAGGAACGTCAGTTCATCCTCTGCGAACAGGTCGCGCAGCACCCCGCCCCCGGCGGCCTCGTAGGTCTCGATGCCGACAAAGCGGGCCAGCCGGTCATTGCCACGTACATGGGCGCTGGTCAGGAACGAGCGCAGGCTGCCGGGATTGCGGCTCCAGCCATCCTGCTCGAACCATGCGGCCTCCTGAGCCGCGTGGTCATCGCTCAACGCAAGCGCCTTGGCCTGCTCAAGGGTCACTTCACCGGCACGCATGGCATCGAGGATGCGCGGCGACAGGCTGGCCAGTTTCAGGCGCTGGCGCACCGTGACCACGGACTTGCCGAAGCGCGCGGCAATGTCCTCGGCCGCCATGCCCTGTTCCACAAGGTCGCGGTAGGCAATGACTTCGTCCACCGTGTGCATCGGCTCCCGCTGGTCGTTCTCCGCCAGCGAAATCTCGGTGCCGTTGCCTTCCTCGCGCAGGATGGCCCTGACCGGGTAGTCCTTGGTGACGGCCACGCCCTGCACGGTGCGGCCCTCGTCCAGCAGCAACCGCAAAGCCCCCAGACGCCGCCCTCCGGCGACGACTTCGAACTTGGCTCCCTTAGGGGCCTTGCGGGTGACAAGGTTATGGATGAGGCCGTGGGCCTCGATGCTGGCGGCCAGTTCGGCCCTGCCTGCCTCGGCATTGACGCGGCGGACGTTGGCCTTGCTCGGCACCAGCTTGCCGAGCGGGATGGTGATTTCTGCGGTATTCATGGACTTGCTCCTTTGATTGTCGTTTCAGGCGTCCCGTTCCCCTACGGGTTCAGGTCACCTGAACCCCTGCCTCGCGGCGAGTAGCGGGGAGAGAGGGGGCAAGTCCCGGGGGCGGAGGGGTCTCCCCGGTCTGCACGGAGCGAAGCGGAGGAAGATGGGGGAAACCGCCCGCGGCGGCTTGCTGGGAGAGAGGGCCGCGCGCCTCTCTTCCCATCATCTTGAAGAAGGCTTACGTTTCCCAGGGGGGTGACATGTCCACAATTTTGAAAATGAAGTTTGCGGCCCAGTGGCCGCAGATCCAGGCTGTCTTGCAGTCCGGCCCTACGGCGGCAGACTGGGACGCCGCATTCAACGTTTGCCTGTCCGATCGTATCGAGAAGCGGTACCTTGTCCCGATACGAGCTTTGCTGAACGGCCCTCTTCGCGGTGAGGGTTTCACCATTCTCACCATTCAATGTGCCCTGATTGAATTCCTCGCTGCTTTAAAAAAGGGCTGGAACTTCCACTACGGCGCCCCGTGGGGCGTCAATGACGAATACGGGTCAAGTCGACGGCTCTACCGGGAATTCCTGACGACTGAAGTGCCTTTCAACTCTATCGTCACGTCTGACGCTGAGGCGGAGACGTTCTATTCCGACATCCGGTGTGCCCTTGTGCATGAGGCGCAAACCAAAAACGGTTGGAGGGTACGGGCGATTGGTGCGAAGGCAATCGATTTCAACCAGACCTACGTCAACAGGGACCTGATGCAGAAGCTAATCGACCAGTGGGTCCAGTCGTATCGAATTGCATTGCCGAACGACCCCCTCTTGCAGGCAGCATTCGACAGGAAATTTACATATATCCATTCGCATTCTTGAATCATCTTGGCCGCTTGTCGGCCACCCCTGAGACCGGTTCAACAGCAAGGCCTGAGGAGCGTCAGCATAGCGCCGCTATACGCGGGACTGGCAACCCCACGGCCTGCGGTGCCAAACCCCGCCCCCAACCGAATTCTCCGATCCGAAGTGAGAACCGTCTAGACTTCCGGTTCCGATGGAGGCGCCTCGATATAACGGCCAACCGAAGCCAGGTATGCAGCGATCCTGCGACGCAAGTGATCACGTGTGCCGTAGCGCGCGTCGATTTCGCTGAGCTTTTTGTACAGGCCCCTGCGTTTGCCGCGCGGAACGTCGGCATCGCCCATGACGTAGTGACCCGGGCCAACGGCACAGATATCGCAGCCGGTTGCGGCCACGTCCCGCACAAACGCGGGAATGTCGCTTTCTCGCATCTGCTTCATTTCAAACGCCTCTTCTCGTATTCCCTATCACAACGTTCCTAGTTGCAACCACACCGTGTGGCACAGCCGCCTTCGTACCGTATCCGACAGGTAACTCAACCGGCTTGGCCGCGAAGCGGCCATAACGAACAAGGGCGCACAAGGCGGAAGCACCGAAATGCCCGCCAGCGGGATCAAGTCAGTTCGGTGCTGGAGAAAGTTCGTGGCCCTGAGACCGGTTCAACAGGGCGGCCGTAGGAGCATCAGCATAGCGCCGCCGTCAGGCGGGATGCGGGACCGACCGCCCCCGGCGATGGGCGCTGTCTAGCCCACTTGCCCGCGGTCGACCGCGCCTAGATCCCTCAAGAGACGTCCACCTTCAGGACATAGACGGGAATGTCTTTGTTAGGCGAGTTGTACTTCCCAACTGAGTAGTCTGAACGTACGAGAGTTTCGCCTGTCAAAGTCAGGCGGGCACCAGATGCGATCAGCACCTCGCTCTCATGGCCGAGGCTGGTGCCTCTCCGCTTGAACACAAACACTTTGTGCGTCGGACTGGCGATGCGCAGCACCAAGAGATCGATCCGGCCTGCGTCGTAAGCTTTCGCCGTCCACTCGACGTTTCGCATAGCCACTTGTGGGCAGAGCGATGTAGAAAGCGGTCGAGTAATAATTTGACTGTCGCCGCTCCGCCATAGGCCGCCGTGAAACAAGCACTGTCCTACACTGAGGGTGGCCCCATACGCGTTTATTTCGTTCGAAACAGCGGAAAGATCACTCGTCTCATAATCTTTCTGGTAGCGCGCGATTGCTTTGGGCGTCTTAGAGGGCATCGCCCTCTGCCACACCTTGTATTCGGCACTTTTACCAAGGGCTGCCTGGATGTGGTTGCCCAGGCCGTTATCCTGTCCCACTTTAGAGTCCCCAATAGGGGATCAGTAAACCCCACGCCTTTAGGCGGCTGGGATCGCGGCGCTTGCCGTGTAGACTGGCTGGATG